>CAYQWO010000375.1:0-4249 GCA_964421095.1 uncultured Syntrophaceae bacterium | reverse complement strand
TTATCCATCGAGGGGTCTAAGGTCCCTGAGAAGACGATCTGCCCGAGCTTGATCACAATGATTTTTCCGGCTACATGCTTCACCTGTTCGAAGTTTTGCTCCACCAGAAGAATTGAATTTTTGAAGCGGTGGTTAATCTCGACAATGTTCTCCATCACAGCTTGCACAATGCGGGGAGCTAAGCCCAGAGAGGGCTCGTCCAGGAACATAAGCGTGGGTTCGTGCATCAGGGTCAATCCCAGGCCGAGCATTCGTTGCTCTCCGCCGCTCAAGGTTCCGGCCCGTTGCTTCTTCCGTTCTTCCAGGATGGGAAACAGCTCAAAGACATGTTGCATCCGCCTTTTCAAAGTGGTCTCATCCAGGCCAAAGGAGCTGATCTCTAAATTTTCTACCACGGTCAGGTCCGGGAATAGGCCCTGTCCCTGGGGCATGAAGGCAATTCCCTCTTTGACGTTTAAATCGGGCTTGCGGCCGGCGATCTCATGGCCCCGGAAAAGAACCTGGCCTTCCCATGGGGGCAGGAGGCCAAAGAGAGATTTCAAAAGGGTCGTCTTTCCAGCGCCGTTGTGGCCGATCGTTCCCAATATTTCGCCATCTTCTATTTGAAAAGATAGCCCTCGAAGAATCCTTTTATTCTGGTAACCCACGACTAAATTTCTAACTTCCAGAATCATGGCCTTTTATGCTTCCTCCACCATTTTTCAGGCATGGAATTCCCTTCGAAAAAAATGCCTCACCCCATTCTCTTCCCCGGCTGAGGCATAGCCAGCTATATAAAACTACCATAAAGGGCAATTGAGAATCAAGGCTTCCTAACTCTCACCTTTTCGCTGTTCTGGCAATCCTCCCATAATACTCCAATTTCTTGCCCCAGTTGGAAATGGATTGTTCCGGTGGCCGTTCATTCCATTCCCGCCCAAATTTCCATCTTGAGAAATTTCGATTAAGGATCAAGTCAACCTATTTATTGACTTTCTTTAATATATATGGTACACGTAAATTACGTGTGATACTTAATATGGAAGGAGGGGCCGGATGAAGCAAAACATTACCCTTTCTTTGGAAAAAGATATCCTGAAAAAGGCTAAACTTTTGGCAGCCAACAGAGAGACATCGGTTAGCAAGCTTTTGGCTGAGGAATTATCCAGGATCGTTTTGCAAGATGACCGATATGAGTCTGCGAAGAGAAGAGCGTTGGCTCGCTTAAGGAAAGGATTCCACCTGGGCGGGCAAATTCTGGCAAGAAGGGAAGAGCTTCATGAGCGAGGATAGAATTTTCATAGATACCAACATCCTGGTTTATGCGCATGATGTTGATGCTGGTTCAAAGCAGCGAAAGGCCCAGAACATTTTAGCCGAACTTTGGAATAAACGAACGGGGGTCATGAGCGTTCAAGTGCTGCAAGAATTTTACGTCACAGTGACCCGCAAGGTACTGCGCCCTTTGCCGGCGAAGAAAGTTCGAGATATCATCCGTGATTATTTGAATTGGTATATAGAGATCATCGATCCGCAATCGGTTTTGGTAGCCTCCCGAATTGAGGAAAATTACCGAATTTCCTTTGGGGATGCCCTCATCGTAACCGCGGCCTCCAGAGCCAATGCGGCAAAAATTCTCTCGGAAGATTTCCAGTCGGGACAGGTCGTTGAAGGGATTTTAATCGAAAATCCTTTCATGGCTGCAACCTGATTTTTTCTCTTTTCATTCAAGCAAGTAAGAGAAAGAGGGCAGCACGGGCCTCGCTCACTCGGCTCCGCCTGCTCCCCAGCTCCTCCTGACTCATCTTTCGTTTTCGGCATTCTTCCCGAATAATGTCAGTTATACTCCTTAACGCCCACAATCCCACCTCAGATTTAAGGACCCCTGCAAAGGGGCTTTTTTGTTTGGGGATTTGTGATAAATAGGAATAGTAGTCTTCCTAAAGAGGAACTCAGCCATGGACGCCAAATCAAGGCAGGCAATCATTTCGGCATACGGAAAAGCTTTGCAGAACAGAGCCTATTCCTGTGGGAAAGAATCAGACTTGCCTTACCCCAAAAATATAATCAGGCAAGCAATCGCTGAAGAACTTTTGATGGGTAATCTTGATGAAAAAGAACATAATGCTTTTGAAGTAGGTTTTATCGAATTGGAATCATTTATTCCAGATGAAGAATTTAAACCGATTAAGGCTTGGGAAGATAATCTACGAAAAGGGCAGGAGATGATCAAGGAAAAGCCTCCTGGCAAGATAGATCAAAAAAATTTAGTCGATGAATTGGCCAAAATGATTTCTAAAATGCCTTTTCCCGAAGACACAAACAAAAGAGTCTTAGAACGGATGTATAAACGGTTGGAACAGATTCAAGCAATAAAAATCCTCGCAGAGATTTGGAAGGAATGAGACGGCTGACAATAACACTCCTAAAAGTGAAGCCGAAAAGAAGAAGGGGGAGGAGCTTGATAAACAAACTATCATCTTAACCGCTCCACCCCTCTCCATCCAAAAATTGAAAAGCCAGGGCTATTACCCCTGGCTTCAAACCGGTAAGAAACAAACTTCTAACTGATAGACGATGTTACATCCAATCTTGCCTGACGATTTCACGTACAAAGAGTGAGTGGCAGACCATTTATTGGGCTGAAGATTATGATTTGAAATTTACATGGGCCATGTTCAACTTCCAAAACCTCACTTCAGCCCCGCCTTGCGCCAGGCGTCAACCGAGCGGTTGATGAAAGACTTATCCCTGTATGGTAGTCCCCTGGCGAGCTGCTCCAGCGAAAACGTCGGATTGATCTTAAGGACCTCCGCAGCCGCAGTGCGTGCCTCCCCTTCACGCCCTGCCAAGATACGTCCAGCGGCGAGGGCGAGATGGGACATTAAATCCTTGGGATTCCGCTCAACTGCCTTTTTCGCTTGTTCCACCGCTTCATCAAACCGGCCGGCCATGCGGTAGGCAACGCTTAAGGTGACTGGGTATAGGCTCGGGGCAAACGGATTCAGACGTATCGCCTTTTGAAGCAACGGAATCGACTGCTCTGGCCTGCCTGAATAGGCGAGGGCGGCCCCCGAATTGAAGAGGACATCAGACGAATTCGGTTCGAGGGACAGCCCTCGCTCCGCGTGAGCAATCGCCTTGTCGAATTGACCTGCCCACGCATAAAAGTAGCCGAGAGAGGCGTGACCCATGGCTTCCGATTCATCCAGGGCAATGGCCCTCTCACCCAGTTCGATGGCCCGTGTCAGGGACTCCTTCGGGGATTTGCCCCAAAGCATATCCACCATGTAGGTCCAGGCGAGAACCACATACCCAGAGGTGTGATGCGGTTCCAGAGCGATGGCCTCCTCGCAGAGCTTCCGGGCCAGGATATTGTCTTCTTTGGTAGCGCGAAAAAGATGCTCACGACCTTCCAGGACCTTCAGAAACGCCTCCACGTTCTTCGCCTCTCTTCCCGATGTCCGCGTGGCCGTCAACTGCAACTTCTCGTGCACGGTCTTCATGATCTTAAAGGCAATCTCATCCTGCAGGGCAAAAATTTCCTTGAGGTCGCGATCGAATCGCTCAGCCCAGAGATGATAACCCGTCATCGCATCGATGAACTGGGCTGTGATGCGGACCTTCTCTCCGGAGCGACGCACACTCCCCTCCAGCACATAGCGGACGCCCAGTTCCTCGGCGACCTGTTTGATCTTTACGGGCTTCCCTTTGTATGTGAATGTGGAGTTGCGCGCGATTACTAAGAGGTATGGGCTCTTGGAAAGGGCGGTGATGATCTCCTCGGTCATCCCGTCGCTGAAGAACTCCTGCTTAGGATCCTCGCTCATGTTCACGAAGGGCAGCACGGCAATAGAAGGCATGTCAGGCAAGGGCAAAGCCATCTTCTCCTTGGAAGCCACCTCTCGGGGCGGTGAGGCAGGACGCAGGACGAACTGCCAGAGGACCAAGGCCACGACACCGACCACAATGACCCCAATCCCCAAGGTGGCCCGCGAAAATAGCTTCCTTCCAGGTTTTTTCTCCCCACGCACCTGAGAAGGAGCAGCCTCCGGCTCTATCTGCGCGCGGTACACCCGAACCGGCTTGGCAATATTCTTCACCTCATGCTCCCCCAGGTACTCGTACCTCAAAGGCAGCTTGTTCTCGATCTGCTCATACGCGCTCCCTGATATGCAAATGCCCCCTGCCTGCGCCAAACTCTCCATCCGGGCCGCGATGTTCACCCCATCCCCGTAAATCGAATCCCCCTCCTCAATCACATCCCCCA
>CAYQWO010000374.1:0-4249 GCA_964421095.1 uncultured Syntrophaceae bacterium | reverse complement strand
TCCCTTGACTTACAATCGTTTTCCCAGTATATTCACAGCAATAGAAAGCCATTTTCTAACAAAAAGGGTATAAGCAGCTCATAGAGTAGAGGCGAGACTTATCGTAACCAAAATCTCGAAAAGGGATCGGTAACATGAATATCGCACATATCCTTGAAGAGATCGCCCACCGGCTGCCAGAAAAAAGAGCTCTCATCTTCAGGGAAGAAATATACTCATACAGGACCCTCAATGAACAGATTAACAAACTGGCCAATGCCTTAAAAGGACTTGGGGTAGAGAAGGGAGATCGGGTGGCCATTCTGGTTCCAAATAGTTCCGTCCCGGTGCTCTCCTTTTATGCCGGGTTAAAAATTGGCGCGATACCCATCTGTCTGAACCCGATGGTAAAGGGACAGGAGCTGAAAACGATTCTGGCCAATGCAAAGGCAAAAATATTCATAACCCATAATGATTGTTTCGAGTCCTTTAAACAGGAGCGAGATGAAGTGCCGTTTTTGCAGGAGATCGTTTTAACCAACCCTTCGGGTGATGTTAAGGGGGGTGTAAGGTCTTTTCGCAAGTTAATAGAAAAAGTTTCCGCTCAATTTTCGGCCATTGAGGTAAAGCCGGAAGACCCGGCGGTTATCGTCTATACCTCTGGCACAACCGGAAGGCCCAAAGGAGCTGTCTTTACCCATGGAGGCTTGCTTAGGCGAGTCAGAATGGTAAGATTTGCCTCCGAAGAACTAAACCCGGAGGACCGGTTGCTTACGGTAGCGCCCCTGTCGAGCAGCATGGCCATTTCCGGGGTGATGATTTCCGCTTTTCTGAATGGCATAACCGTCTATCTGCATGAGCGATTTGACCCAGAAGAATACGTGAGGACCATCCGCGAAGAAAAGATAACGGTCATCAAAACGGTGCCCACCGTTTATTTTCTCATAAACGGGCTCCCCAGAATTGGGAAAAAAGATTTTCAGTCCCTGCGATTTGCTGGTTCATCGGGTGCCTTTCTTCCTCTGGAAGTGCGCCGTAGATTTGCAGAGATATCGGGAATTGAAATTACTCAGTATTACGGGTGCACGGAAGCGGGGCGTCCCCTTGCCGGAGATCCGCCCAGGAACAATGAAAGGCGGCTCGCCTCCGTGGGCCAAGTACTTCCCGATGTAGAAATGAAGATCCTTGGCCCGGATGCGCAGCAGATGTCGCCCGGGGAAGTGGGGGAAGTTTGCGTCTGTTTTCCCGGACAGATGGTCGGGTACTGGGACCTGCCGGAGGAAACCAAGGAAACCCTTAAAGAGGGATGGCTGCATACTGGGGATATTGGGAAACTCGATTCCGATGGGTTTCTCTATCTTCTGGACCGGAAAGCAGACCGGATGATTGTGGGGGGATACAACGTATATCCTACAGAGATTGAAAACGTTTTGCATCAGGACTCCAGAGTAATGGAAGCTGCGGTCATTGGAATCCCTGATGAAAGACTGGGAGAGATGCCGATGGCCTTTGTGATTTTGCGCAAGGGCCTGAGAGTAACGGAGGAGGAACTGATCGATCTCACGCGGGAGAAACTGGCTAAGTATAAGGCCTTGAGAAAAGTTCAATTTGTGGAAAACATCCCGAAGAATCCTATCGGAAAGGTACTAAAGAAGGCTTTGAAAGAACAATATCTTGCGGGCGAAAGGCCGGTAGGATCTGATATTTCGGAGGGGGACTGACAAGGAATAGAGAGGAGGCCATAATTCTACGCCGGCAAAATCATAGAGGAGGGAGGAAGAAGGATGATTATTGATGCCCATGTCCATCTGACGGTCCCAGGTTTTGTAAAAGGCAAATTCTTAGTTTTTAACGCTCGGGGGGCCGCTTATCGGTACAATAAGCTTTTCAAGGCGAAC
This sequence comes from uncultured Syntrophaceae bacterium, assembly GCA_964421095.1. Taxonomy (GTDB): domain Bacteria; phylum Desulfobacterota; class SM23-61; order SM23-61; family SM23-61; genus CAYQWO01. Next base: position 2,372 of record CAYQWO010000374.1, on the reverse strand, counting down.
ATGACTGTTGACGAGTACATTGATTCCATCAAAGGCCGGGCTGACCCTGACTGCAGCAAGTTGATTGCCACCATGGATGAAGCCGGAATAGACGTAAGCGTGATCTTCGGGGTGGATTGGGCGTACGCTCGCACGGGTGAGCCAAGGGTGTCGAACCGGGAACAGAATCGCTTCCATGCCGAGATGGCCAAAAAATGGAAAGGCCGTTTCATCGCCCTGGCCGCCCTTGATCCCCGACGACCCGATGTCATGGACCAGGCGAAAGAGGCGATTGAAGAGTGGGGCATGAAAGGTTTTAAACTTCACCCCTCCGCAGGTTTCTTCCCTAATGATCCGGTTTGTTTTCCCCTCTACGAAAAATGCGCGGCCTGGAAACTCCCGATTGTATTCCACAGCGGCGGGGGGGAAGGGAATTGGGTGTGCGGCCAGCCGATGTACATAGCTACCGCGGCTTCCCAGTATCCGGAGGTGAAGATGGTCATGGCCCATGCCGGGGCAGAGTCTTGGCCCACCGCCGTGGCGGCCGCCGCCAGCCTGCCCAATGTCTACCTGGATATCTCGGTTCAGCAGAGGGTTTATCGCAAAAATCCGAAGAAGTTCTACCAGTGGCTGCGAGAGATCATCGATGAGGCCGACCCTTGGAAGGTACTATTTGCCAGCGATGCGCCTTTGCCAAATATCTGGGTGCCACATGTGGAATGGGTCAAGGCAATTAAAGAGCCGAATACGGATGTTCCCTTTTCTCGTGAGGAATTGGATATCGTAATGGGGAAAGCCGCCCAGGCTGTTTTTAATATTTAAGAGCAATCCGGCGGCGAGGGAAAATTCATGCATGAGGGAAGATATATGGAAGAGGCCAGAGTTAAATATGTAATGGAAGTCATAAGGGAGAGAAGGAGCATCCGGAAGTATAAAAAGACGCCGATTCCGGATGAAATTATTCATCGTCTTCTGGAGGCTGCCGTTCTGGCGCCAAATGGAGAAAATTTTCAACCCTGGCGGTTTATCGTAATCAAAGATAAAAATACGATCAAGTCGATTGGAGTTATTAGTGCCCGGGCCAGTGGTCGCCGATTTTTGCAGGAGTTTCTCTCCGGAAAATTGGAAAAGAGGCTCGGGGGAATTCCCCCTGAAAAGAAGAAATTGGTCATCAAAAAAATGATCGAAGGGGGGGTATCGGGTTTTGTCGGGACAGCCCCTTTGATCATCGCGGTTTGTAACGTTCCGGCGGAGGGGATCGATACACCCTGGGACTGCGCGGCCGCCACCGAAAATTTGATTCTCTTGGCCCAAAGTTATGGGTTGGGGACCTGCTGGGTCATAGGTCCCACCAAGGACCCCCGGGACCAGGTCAAAATGAAAGCCCTGCTCAATGTTCCGGACGATGCTCACATCCAATATGTAATCTCGATTGGCTATCCGGATGAAAGCCCTAACCCCAGGCCCAGGAAGCCGATGCAGGACATTGTCTTTTCGGAGCGGTACAACGAACCTTACTACCGGGAGTAAAAAGCATGGGGAAAAAAGCGGTCATAAGCAGTGAATTTGCCTGTTCGGTCATTTTCGGATACACGAAAGTCCTGTACAATTGGCTGGGAATCGGGATGAGGAGCATGACCAACCACGTCGGGATGGACTTCATCATACCCCATCTGAAATTCCCCGTGGATAATAAAGAAGAGATGCTTGCTTCAATCTCCGAGATGCTCGCGAAAGAGCATAAGGTCTGCGAATCCGCCCAGATAAAAATAGACGAGAAAGAAGGCGTGATGCATATCTCCGTAAAGAATTGCTGTCTGCTTCCTTTAGAGAAAAGGATCAGGGAAGAATTGAAATTGACCAATTTTGTCGTCTGTCCAGTGGTGAATACGGTCAGCGAGGCGATGAATCGGGCTGGGGTAGAAGTGGAGAAGAGATCCTATGGAATTCAAGGAGAAAAATGTCAGCACATCCTGGGATTGATAGATGAACTGGCGATGGAAAAGGAAATTAAAAAAGAGGAAGGACCGTAGAGAACGAGAGAGATCTTTAGTGGGCAAAAGGAAGTTAAGAAGGGAGGCAAAGCCATGAAAGGGAGATTTCGCTATTGGGTCGTGCTGTTGGTTCCTTTCAGTTTTTTACTGCCCGGGGGTGGGCAAGCATCGGATTTTCCCACTAAACCGATTCAGATGGTGGTGGGCATGTCTCCGGGGGGGCCAGCGGATACGGCGGCTCGGATCATTGCCGAAGAAGCGTCGAAAGAATTGGGAGTTCCTGTGGTGGTGGTCAACAAACCCGGGGCAGCGGGCTCGGTCTCAGCATCTCTCGTGGCCCGGGCGAAACCGGATGGCTATACAATTTTAGTCGGCATGACGGGGTCTTTATCCGTGGCC
>CAYQWO010000373.1:0-4265 GCA_964421095.1 uncultured Syntrophaceae bacterium | reverse complement strand
CAGATTCACCCTCTTCTTGACCCCCTGAGAAGAGGAGGGAGAGGGTGGAAGCGGCCCTCGCCAAAGAGCAATCAAAAATTGGATTATTCTTGACATTTTTTCCTAATTTCAATAATTTATTATCAAATTTGAATCTCCTTCCTTATGGGAAAGAGAAGGCATCGATGAAATCAGACTCTTGGCTTTTGATCATCATGCGTTCGCTAAGAGGGGTAAGCACCCTGCGGGTCGAGAAGCGAACGGTAATCATTCTGACCTGCGGAGCAATCTTCTTCACCGGGGCTTTTATTTTTTTTGGCTATGAATACTTTTCCCTCCTGGAGGAGCGAAGCCTACTGAACGAGCAGGTCGGACGACTGCAGAGCCAGGTCTCCACGCTGGAAGGAAAGTTAAAGAAGACCTCTGCGGAAATCACGCTCGCCAGGCCAAGCTCCCCCCAGTTGGCCGTCGAGGAACTGCAAGTAATCCGGCGGGTAAGTCGCGGGGCGGTTTCGGTGAGGTTTCGTTTGGTCAATAAAGACCCCCGGGGAATTCCGATTTCCGGGACTTTGGCCATGGTCGCTAAGAATGAGTCTTTACGGATTCCCATTTACCGGGTGATCCCGGAGATGCGTTTGAGCAAGGGGATTCCCCAGCAGCCTGAGAAGGGAAGCCGGTTTGAAGTCAGAAGACAAAAATTCGTCGAAGCTTTTTTTGATAGCTCTCCAGAAGGGGTCTTTAAGACCCTGACCATCTACATCTTTTCCTCAGACGGGAAACTTGTCTCGCAAGTATCCACGGAGATCAAGGAAGAATGAGAGCTGGAAGCAATGGCGGAAAGAGAGGCTGGGATGGACGGGCCGCTGACAGCGTCGAACAAACAACCGGATAAGAAATTTTTCAGCAGCATCTTTTCCAAGGAAGAGCAAGCGATCAGCCTGATCGGCGAAAGGATTTCAGTGGTAGGGACATTGAATTTACAGGATGGTGTGGTGCGCTTAGACGGACGTCTGGAGGGGAAAATCATCGGCCAGGGCACGCTGATCATGGGCGAGAAGGGCCTGCTTCAAGGGGAGGCCCACGTAGGCAGGCTGATCCTCAGCGGGCGGGTGGAAGGGAAAGTGACCGCCCAGGAATGCATCCACATCTCTCCTACAGGGAAACTTTTCGGAACGGCCCTAACCTCCCAATTAATCATCGATGAGGGAGGAATCTTTGAGGGGGAAAGCAAGACTCTGCAGCCAGAACAACCCGTGGCAGGTTCCTTTTAGCTCTTTTTTCGCCGCACGCTTCTCGGCATCGGCGACGAGCGGGAACCCCTGGCCGACTTTTTAGCCTGCGGTCCGTTCCAGGTCTTTGGCCAGCAAATTCCTTCAAGGCTCTTTCCAACGCCAGCGGAAAGAATGAGTAGTCTCCTGGCAGGTGATGAGGCCGCGTTCGGAGAACTTGCGCAATTTACTGTCGACGAATACCCAGGGCATGGACACAGCTCCGGCGATGCGCTGGACCAAAGGCCCGAGAGGGTCTGGTGGTCGGCCCGAGACCAACACCTCAGGTTTGGGAATCTGCCCTTTCTCCTCCAGGAGGTCCTCGGAAAGAAGTTTCCAGGCGAAATCCACCTCCAGCCGCTTCTCCATCTCCTCTCGATGGGGTCCCGTATAGGTCCCGGCCAGAGTCCCCTTCTTCATCCTCTCAACCTCCGCTCCCAGGTTTTGGAAGAACGTCCTGGCGAAACTTTCTACTTCGGCCGCGCTGAGGTCTGGGGTTTCCGTCACCGCATGGTCCGCGTCGTACAACGACCAGTCATCGGTGAGGATTTTAATCCCGTATTCGGCGGCCCGCTCGCGGATTCTGGTCCCGGGGAAAGGGGATAAAAGATGGAAGCCGTGGGGAATGTCCAGGCTCCGGGCAAAGGAGATGGTTTCTTCCATGGTCTCCCGCGTCTCCCCCGGAAGGCCCAGGATGAATGAGCCGAGGGACGATATTCCCGCTTCTTTGGCCAGGGCCACAGCTTGGCGGGCCTTCTGCACGGTGGTTCGCTTGTTGGCCCGGTCGAGGATTTTTTGGTTTCCGCTTTCCAATCCAAAACAAATCATGGCGCAGCCGGCTTCTTTCAGCTTTCGCAGAAGGGGGGGGTCCACAGTGTCCACGCGGGCGAAAATGTACATTTTGAGCTTTAGACCCCGGCGGCAGATTTCGTCGCAGATGGCCGAGACGTGCTGGCGATTTCGGGTAAAGAGGTCATCGTCAATGCAGATCTCTTCGAAGCCCAGGCGGTGAGCGGATGCAATTTCATCTACGACCCGCAGGGGATTGCGGAAGCGCCCCTGGCGGCCAGTCATGCGATAGCCCACGCAAAAGGAGCAGTCCATGGGGCAGCCGCGGCTGGAGAGTATGCTCGCCGGGACGCGCATGGCCAGGTACCGGGAAATGGGGAAGAGGGTGCGATCCGGCCGCGGAAGAAGGTCGAGGTTCTGGATGAAGGGGCGATCTTCCGTCTGGAGGATCATCCCGTCCCGGCGGAAGGTCAGCCCTTTCACCTTCTCCAAACTCCATTCCTCCTCGAGCGCCAACGCGAGTTCTCGCAGCGTTTCCTCGCCTTCTCCGCGGACGATGATGTCCAACTCGGGAAAGGATTGCAGAGTTTCTTCCGCGGTGAAAGTCGCGTGCGGGCCCCCCATGATGACGGTGGCCTGCGGGAGGAGAGCCTTGCAGTGCTGCAGAGTCTTTTTCGCTACGGGGAAATTCAAAGTCACGCTGGTCGCGCCGATGATGTCGGGCTGAAACCGGGCCAGGCGCTGTTCAATCTTTTGCACAGAGTAACGGGTGGACAGGAGGTCGAGAATTTCCACTTCCACACCTCCCTGACGAAGGGAGGTGGCCAGAAAAATCAGGGCCGAAGAGGGCTTGGGGAATTCAGAGAAAGGGTACGGAGGTTGAATCAGCAGAACTTTCATCGGGGCTCCCTATTCATATCTCTTGAGCTCAAGGCGATTGACCAGGCCGAAGGCGGAAAGAGGCTTGTCGAAATCCTCTTCCCGGCCGACGACCAAGAGGAACGACTTTTCCGGGTGGAGGTGTTTCTCCGCCACCCTTTCCAAATCTTCCAGGTTCACCGCCGCCAGCCGCTTGGGGTATTTTTCCAGGTAATCCTCCGGCAGACCATCGTATTCCAGTTGCATCCGCTGGCTCACGATGCTTGCTGAGGAAGTGAACGAGAATATGAACTGGCTGATCAGGCTTTTTTGGGCCCACTCCAATTCTTCCGGTCGTGGCTTATTCTTCTTCTTCAGCCCTTCGATGATCTCGTACAGGAGGGAGATGGCTTTGTAGGTGGTGGAGGACTTGGTCTGGCAGAGGGCGCCGAAGACTCCATACCCGACCCGGCCCTGGTAAAAACTGCCCACGTTATAAGCCAGCCCCAGATTGGAGCGGATCTCCTGAGTCATGCGGGAGTTGAACCCCCCTCCCCCAAGGATAAAATTCAAAACCTTGAAGGGAATGTGGTCTGGATGATGGAGAGGAAGGGAGAGGTGCCCCAGCAGGATGGTCGACTGCGGGAGATTTTTCGGGGCGTGGTAGATCGATTTTTTATCGTGGGGCAAAGGGGCCGGAATAAAGGGAAGCTCAATAAGCGACCGCCCCCAGTCTCGGAAAGCCTCTTCCAGGGCAGTGATCATCTCTTCTTTTTTGAAGTCTCCGGAGACCCCCAGCATCATGTTGTTGGGTTGAAAAAACCTTTTGTGGAAGGCGACCAAGTCCTTGCGGCGGATATTCTCGATGGATTCGATGGTCGGGACCTGTCCGCGGGGGTTTCCCTCATAAAGCACTTTGCGAAACTCCCGGTAGGCGATCTCTTCGGGATTGTCGTTCGACCGGCGGATGGCTTCCACTTCTTGTTTTTTGGCCAGGTCGAGCTGGACAGGGTCGAAGGCCGGTTTGGCCAATAAGCTGGCAAAAATGGACAGGGCCCGGGGAGCATCCTGTTTCCGCACCGAAAGGGAAGCTCTCCCCGACTCCCGGTTCATGAAGAACTCTATTTGCGCGGCCATGAATTCTAATTCCTCATTTATTGCTTGGGGGGCCCGATCGGTGGTTCCCCCGGTGCGCAGAAGAGTGGCGGTCAGTTGCGCGAGCCCGACCTTATTCGGGGGATCGTAGATCGAACCCGTGCGGATCAAAGCAGAAATATTGACCAGAGGCAACTCCGGGTCCTCCAAAAAGTAGAGGATCATTCCGTTGGAAAGGACCGTGCGGGTGGCTTTGGGCGGGACGAAAGAAAGGGT
>CAYQWO010000372.1:2240-4266 GCA_964421095.1 uncultured Syntrophaceae bacterium | reverse complement strand
AAACCAGGACGATCCCGCTCAGGCCCAGAAAAACCCACGGCAGCCCGAACCTCTGGGCGATATAACCAGAAAAGCTCGCTGCTAAAGAACCGAATCCGAAAGCGGAAAAAAAGTAGATGCCGAAAGCAGTCCCCCGCATCTCCAGAGTCGTGCGTTGGGCCAGAAGTACGTTCATCATGGGCTGGAGGGAGAAAATGAAGAAGAAAAAGATCAGGGCCATGATCAGCAGAGAGGCATCTTTCACGAAGGCCATGGATAGGATGAAAGGGAAGGCGGCCGCAGTCATGACCAGCAGGTTGCGTTCCAGATGGGGCCTTTCCCCCAATACTCCCCCGGTATATTGCCCAAAAACTCCCATGAATAAGGCCAGGCCCGAAAGCATCCCCCCTACGGCCACACTGTCCCAGGAAAGAATCTGAAAGGAAGTGTACTTGGCCATATAGGTAGGCAAGAAGATAACGGTCCCATGGAAACTGAAACTTTGCAGCCAATTCAGCAGGTATATCAGGAGTAAGGGAAGGGAGAAAAAAATCCAGAAGTTTTTTGTTTGGGACGCTGAGGCAGGGTTTAGGCTGGCCTGGAAAGGTTCACGTTTGGCCTCTTTTGCTACCGACATATCCACGAACAGGGACCAGATGGAAAGGACAATCCCGGGAGCCATGAAACAAAGATACGCCCACCGCCAACCCCATTGAGAGGCAATCAGGCCAGCAATGAAGGGAGCCGAGGCCATCCCGATGTTGCCCGTCGCTCCATGAATCCCCAGGGCCAGCCCATATTCTTTCACCTTCGAAGTGATCAACGAATTAACCATGGGATGGTACACGCTGCCCAGGGCTCCCAGAAGCGCCAGGCCCGCAGTGAAAAGGATGAGGTTGGGAGAGGCGGCCACCAGAAGGCAGGCGCCGGCCGAACCCAGAAAACAAAAAAGGTAGAGCTTCTTGGGACCAAAGCGATTATAGATCATACCGCCGGGAAGGGCGCCCAGACCATAGGTAAAGCTCATGATGTTGCTGATGATTCCCAATCCCAGGTACCCCATGGCGAACTCCTCCTTCAAAAGAAGGAGGATCGCCGGAAAAATTAGGATGTACCCGTGGGTGAGCGCATGGGAGCAACTTGTCAGGGCGACAAGCATTCTATCTTGACGAGTCATGGTAGAAAAAAAGTGTGAGTATTTCCCGATTTACCGCGTTATATTAATCCCGTATTTCGGGCCAACTACGAACATATCCTCAATTCCCAGCGCATACCCTTTATACGGCCACTGGTATTCAATGGCCGAGACCATCCCCTGCTTGAGGGTTTGCTGATTCTCCCCTTTTTTGAAGAAAAGGGTCGTGGATTCCTGCTTGCCGAACGTATGGCCAATGTCGCGATTGTAATGCTTCTCCAGGAGACCCGCCTCTGGCAAAAGCTTCCAGGCCCGCAGGTTTATCTCTTCCTTAAGTAGCGGCCGCATGCCCGCCCAATACACATCTTCACCCGTGCGCCCTTCGCCACCCCCCGGAATTGCCCCCTCCAGCATGGCCTTCTCGATCAGCTTGTAAATATACTTTCCTCTCTCGTCCATCGCCAAGGAACGAGCCAGGTCGGAACAGGCCAGGACTAAACCCCGATCTTTCACCAGAATCCCCGCATCCAGTTTCAGGGATTTGATTTTGTTGTGAAGGCGATAAAATCCCGGTAAAGAGGGGTACGGGGTGCGCGTACCCGCATGCAGGACCATAAAATAGGGTTCCAATTGCAATGGGCTTTTGGCCTTCTTCTCATAATCCTTGAGAAGCTGGTAGAATTTCCTTTCCACATCCTTCTCGTAGACCGGTGTGCCGGACTGCAACTTCTTTTCGGCCATGGCCAGAGCCCCTTCCATGGCCACCTTCGTCCCCAGAGACCCGAGGATATAAGCCCCCAAATCCTGACCCGATCGAACTTCCCGCCAGCCTCGGAAAAGGTTGGAGGCATTCTTCAAACGAGCCAACCCCAGGGGCAGAGCCCGGCCGATGTCCAGGTTTTTCTCCTCCAC
>CAYQWO010000372.1:0-2140 GCA_964421095.1 uncultured Syntrophaceae bacterium | reverse complement strand
CCCCTTTCATCAGCTCATCCAAAACCTGATAGAGCTGGAAGGGCGGTTGAGCCATAAAGTTCTTCACTGTATTCTTGTCTTCTTCACTCATCAGCAGATCTCTCTGGATCGCCCGCAAAGCCCAAAGATTCACGGCTTGGCGCTTTTTCAAAAAGGCTGCTTCGGCCCTCTTCCTATCCACCCGGTACACCCAGGTTTTTTCCCGCAGGTCAGGAGGGGAGGCAAAAGAAAGGTCGAATTCCTGGCTCAGCCGCCGGAACCGATCCAGAGCCATATCTGGATGTACCAGGAGCGTCCTCCCCTGGAAGGCTTTGCGCAGCGCCGCTACTTCATCGGGGGGAAACTCAGCTCTCTTTCTGGCCACCTTGTCCCAAGTAAAGTAGGAGCTGTAATAGATGACCCGGACTCTGTTTTTCCTGATCACAGGCTCGGCAGCTCCGCCCGGGGTGAAATTTCCCGTCTCCACTTCCTTGACCAAAAGAGCATAATCTCTTTTCCCTTTCTTGATGAGGATCGGCGTAACGTCCTTGTACGCATCCAGATTCAGCTTCGGATAGAGAGAACTTTCTTCCAAACGCAGGCCAATCTCCTTCCGCATCGCCTTCAGGTCCGTAATCAGTTCCATGCCTCAGGCGCTCCTTTCATCCCTTTTTCGTCTTCGGGAACCGTCCCCGAAGCTCCATGGCCTTCCGCACTCTCTCCTGGGATATGGAAAGGGCCACTTCTCGCGGCAACCGCTTGCCCCTCTTCGACTCCTCCAACACCATGGCCACGTTCTTCCACATCTTCCGTTTCACTGTCTCATAGACTTCCCGGGGCTCCAGGATGTCGCAAGAATAGCGGTTGTCCATAGCTTTGCCCGCTCCCATGACCGCCCCGGCGTTGGCCACAAAATCCGGAACGACCAAAATGCCCTTCTCGTAAAAGTATTTTTGGGCGACCTCAGTGGTCGGAAAGTTGGCTCCTTCCACAATCATCTTGGCCTTCACGTTCTTCATGTTCTTCTCCGTGATCACATCCCCGGTGGCCCCGGGAACGAGCAAGTCCACTTCCAACTCCAGCTCCTTGCCCAGAGGAATCTGCTGCCCTCGGCCATATTTCAGCACCGCTTTATCCCCATGTTTCTCCCGCAGGGTCAAAAGCCTGTCTACGTCCAAACCTTGCGGGTCATAGATGGCTCCCTCGAGAGAGGAAACAGCCACGACTTTGGACCCTTTCTCCCTCATAAATTTGGCCGTAAAAGCTCCCACTGCCCCAAACCCCTGGATGGACACAGTCGCTTTATTCAACTCCATGGACCGGTAGGGAGCCGCGCACTCCGCCGCTTCCACCACTCCGTATCCCGTGATCCCCAGCTCATCGTAAGGCAATCCCCCCAGTTCTGCTGGCGTTCCCACCGCCGCCTTCATGTCCTCCGCTTCGTCCAGGGCAATCGCCCCATCCTTCTCAGCAAACCCCATGTCGTTCCCGAAGACATACTCATCGGGCAGGAATTTGCGGATCTTCTTCACGTACGCCCGGATAATCTCCTCTTTGTACGGCGACTTGGGGTCATTGCGGATCCCCGCCTTGGCCCCACCCAAAAAAATATCCGCCATGGCCCACTTCCAGGTCATCGTCCGGGCCAGACGGAAGCAATCCAGAAGGGTCATGTTCGGGTCCATCCGGCAGCCCCCCTTCCCTGGGCCCCGGGCCGTGTTATCGATCACCACCATCCCTTTCATGCCGGTGCGGGTGTCATGAACCACGATGATCTTTTCCGGCCCCCACTCATCCATCCATTCAAACACTTCTGACATGGCCATTTCCTCCCTTTTTCTATTTATTTGTTCTCAGCCACTATCGATCATGGGCTTTCCCACCTGGGGCTCTTCAATCATCTTGCCGCCCACGGAATTCTTTTCCCGCGTAATACTTAGCATGATTTTTCGGATGCTGACAAGAGATTATTCCATATGGATTCATATCACTTTCATTTATTTCCTACATCCTGGTGTCGCGAGTCAGAAATCCACCGAATTATTTCACCGGCCCACTCCAGCCCCCTCACCCCATCCCTCTCCCCCGCTTACGGAGACTGTGTCGCAATTGGCGGAGGGGGCTCCAGCGGAGGCTCAGGGGTTCGCTTGCATAATGAGGC
>CAYQWO010000371.1:0-4270 GCA_964421095.1 uncultured Syntrophaceae bacterium | reverse complement strand
GTTAAAACACGGGGCATCATTTCTCAGTTCCTCCCATGGGACCCCTCCCCCCTTCCAGCGGTCTTGGCCCTGCCACTCCAGAAGTCCATCGGATCGGCCAATCCTATGCTCTCAGTTGGCTGAGGAATTGATCAGCTCTCGTTCAACCCCCGGCATAGGGGTGAATCCACCGGATTTCGTCGCCTTCCTTTAGTTCGATGGAATCATATTCTTGCGGCTTTACGATGCGCCCGTTGAGGATAAAGGTGAGATGATCTTTTCCTGTCTTCTGGAGCAGGGACTTGGTCACGGGCTCGTCTTTGTTGGCCTCCCGGATTATTTGAACCACTTGAGCAAACTTGGTTCCCGGTGGGAAATCATGTTTTTTCTGATTGATTGTTACCCTCATGCCTGAACCTTCATTTATGTTTCGAATCCAAACCCCCCGAAAGTGCCTTCCTGGCGCCACCGAACAAGGAAAATCGTATCCCTTGCCCAAGCGGAGATGGACCTGGGAATGGTTTATGGATTTTTTCATTTTTATTCAACGTATTCTTCCATGCCCAGCCGCTTGATCAGCCCTCGGGTCGGTTTTCCATCTTCCTCCCAGCCCCGCACCCGGTAGTAGTCCCGAATTGCGTCTTCCAGGCCGACCGGGATTTTGCCAGCCGCCGGCCCCTCGTGTACCGGCTCCATGAACCGCTTGGGGTACTGGAAGTCATATTCTTTCTTCCAGCCGTAGCGGACGTTCAGGATCTTCTGGAGGGTGGTAATTCGCTCGCCGCAGCGGCGCAGGTCATCCGTATTCCAGCCCCATCCAGTGGCGGCGTTGATGCTGTTTACCAGATCGGTCAGCGTGTAGGAGCGGAACTCCATGAACTTGCAATGGCAGGCGGAGTTGATAACGTTGCAGTAGTCGTGGAACTTGGCGTTGCGGTCCGCCGCCTTATCCCAGGACCAGCGTTCCTCATTCTTCACCTCGTCAATGCCCCACTCGGGCAGCCGGACGTGGGCGACCCAGATGTGCTGGGAGTTGCCCCGCTCGTGGTTTGGGCCGGAAGCGACGCCGGTGCAGTAGTTGAGAGCTGAAATATACTGCGCCCGCCAGTTATGGGCAGCGATCTCCTGGCCCTTCATCTGGACGGCCCAGGCTTCTGAACCTCTGCCCAGTTGTTCGGAGGCAATCTTACAACCCTCACCCAGGAGGTAACCCAGCCCATCAGCTCGCTCGCCGATCTTCTTCGTCATTTCTACCAAGGCCTCGGCATTGCCCCACTTCAAGTCCAGGCCATAGGCATCCTTCTGAGTGATGACCCCTTTCTCATAAGATTCCATAGCCCAGGCAATCACCACTCCCAGGGAAATGCAGTCCATGGAGTACATATTGGCCAGCTCGCAGGCGTAGGCCACAGCCTTGATGTCATCAACCATGGTATTGAAGCCCATCATGGCGAAGGATTCATACTCCGGGCCTTTTCCCTTGTAGGCGTAAGGGCCTTTCTTGATTTCGCAGAGGTTGTGACACTGCAAGGTGCAGTACTTACAGGGCCAGGGTTTAGCATTGAGCTCCGCGACGTAATTGGAGCCATGCAGGTTCTTTTCACCACTGGGAAAGTTGGCCAGCTGGTAATTCTTGATCGGCAGGTTTCCCTGGGGAGCAAAGAGTTCGGTCGCGGCCGCCGTGCCCAGGCGCTTGAATTGGAGAAACTTGGGTTGGGCGGCGTCGAGTTCGGTCACGCGGCGGTTGATTTCCTTGTTGAGTCGGTTGATTTCTGCCGCATCATGAACCGGGCAAGTCTGGGACCCGCGGACGGCGATTCCCTTGAGCATTTTGGAGCCCATGACTGCACCCAATCCGCAACGTCCCAGGAATGATTTTTTATGCGTCTGAATGTTGGCAAAGCGGACCAGCCTCTCCCCGGCCTGCCCGATGCTTACCACCTCGAAATCGTCGCCCTCGGCCTCCTTGATCCCATCCTCGGTCTCATAAGCGTTCTTTCCCCAGAATTTTCTGGCATCCTTGATCCTGGCTTTCCCGTCATCAACGACGAGATACACTGGCTTTGGGGATCGGCCGTGGACGACGATGGCGTCGTATCCGGTCTCCTTCATCTCGATGCCAAAGCTGGCCGTGGCTGCGGAGTCCGCGTTCATGTTGATGGAGGGCGAGATGGCCCCGGCCGTCCACTTGGCGGCGCCGGTTTGCTTCAGTCCCGTCATGGGACCGCCCGCGAAGGTGAGCCGGTTGGCCGGGTTGAAGGTTGTGGTGCCCGCCGGACATTCTCTCCACATGTAATAGGCAGCCATTCCAGCTCCCCCCAGGAAATATTGGTAAACCCGCTCTGGCAATATCTCCGCTTGGCAAGTACCGTTGGTCAGGTCAACCTTTAACACCTTTCCCCATATTCCCTTCATAAAGACCTCCTTTGGCCCTCTAGGCCTCATAAAATTCGAATCTCGAAACCCGAAACTCGAAACAAATTCAAATGACCCAAATCATAAACCCCAAATCGGGCAAGCTTGGGCGCGCCCCTGCATTTTTTCGGTTTCGATCATTTAAATTTCGAATTTCAAAATTGTTTCGTCCCGCGTTTCGCGGGATTCGGTATTCGGATTTCGTGCTTTTCTTTATTATATGTCTATAGGTCTGAAAAACAGCACAATGGCCATCACGATGAAGACCATGGTTTCCGCCCCCTGCGACCAGTAGCGAGCGGTGATGGCCATGACCATGCCCAGGGAGAAGGCGGAGATAAAAGTCCCCCGTAGGTTTCCCATGCCTCCCACGATGACCACAGCGAACGCCAGCAGAAGAACGGAAAGTCCCATATAGGGATGGACGGCGCTGATGGGGGCATAGAGGACTCCCCCCAACCCCGCCAGGGCGCTTCCCAGGATGAACATGATGGCGAAGTATTTATCCACCCGGACTCCCAGGCATCTGACTCCATCCTTATCCTCCAATGCGGCCACGACGATCTTTCCCAGGATCGTTTTGCGGAAGAAAAGCTCCAGGGCAAAAAAAAGGACAATAGCGATCGCAAAGATGAGGATCCGATAAACGGGAAAAGTCATGCCCCAGAATTCGATGTAGGTTCCTAAAGGAGCGCTTAAGGGAAGGGGATTTACACCCCAGATCCATTTAATGGTGTCCACGCCCATCAAGGTGATGGCAAAGGTGGCGATGAAAGTGTAATCCAGGGACTCACCATAGAGCCTGCGGATGACAAAGCGTTCGATGACATAGCTGATCGGGACGACGGCCAGGATGGCAATGATCCCGGCGGGGAAAAAATTTCCTTTCATCAAAGGGATACAGGTGATTAAAACATAAACGCCAATGCTGTAGGTCAGCGTATGGGCAAAGTTGATGACCCGCATGGTTCCAAAGGTCAAGGAGAGTCCGACGGAAATAAAATAGAGGATGGCACCGATGGAAAACCCATAGAGAACCGTCAAGAGCATGCCTAGGCCCTCTCCCCTTCTACCGGGCGGACTTCTTTCGTCCTTTGAAAATATTCACCCATGTTCTGGATGCTTCCCCAGATTCCCTTGCGGAATCTGAACACGATGAACAGCAGGGAAATCCCCAAGAACATCTCCCACCGATGGATGTAGATGGCTATATAATTACTGATCATCATGTATGCCACACCCCCTAAGAGCGCCCCGTAAAGGCTCCCGGCCCCTCCGATCAGGCAGGCGAAGACCACCCCCACGTTTTGATGGACATCCATCACATTTGGGTTGACGAAGCGGTAATTCAAGGCAGTCAGGGTCCCCGCAAGACCGGCAATCAGCGAAGCGATAACAAAGGCCAGCCACTTGTAGAAATAGGTGTTATACCCCAAAAACCGGACCCGATTTTCATCTTCTTTGATGGAGCGGACCAGAATTCCATAGGGAGAAGTGGTCAGCCGCTTCAGGAAATAAAAGACCAGAAGAAGTAACAGCAGAGTCAGGATATACAGGGTGATCTTGCTGTTGAAATTCAAGAACCCGATGCTTCGGGCATGGGCGCCAAAACCATTCTCCCCGTCGGTGATTCCCTTCAAAGGAGAGAGGACCAGAAAGAAGCCGATCTGGTTAAAGGCCAGGGCCATGAGGGAAAAACAGGCTCCTGTCGTCCGGACCATGATGAGCCCCAGTAACATCCCTAAGAGCCCCGCCGCCAGCACTCCCAAAAGAATCGCAAGGAAGGCATTACTCTGGAAGTATTTGAGGAGAAGTCCAAAAACGTAGGCGCCGGTTCCTAAATAGAGGAGATGGCCAAAGGAAAGACGACCCATGT
>CAYQWO010000370.1:0-4270 GCA_964421095.1 uncultured Syntrophaceae bacterium | reverse complement strand
TGGCCAACCCCATCAAAGAGCTGGATGCCTATCCGATTACGGATGGCGCCTGCGCGATGATCCTGGCGGTTGAGGACAGGGCGAAGAAGTGGGCCCGCCACCCTGTATGGATTGCGGGAATCGCCAGCAGGCTGGATGCTTACTATCTCGGGGACCGGGACCTGGCAGAGGTCGCCTCCTTAAAAGCTGCGGCCAAGAAAGCGTACCAGATGGCCGGCATTGCCAATCCGCGAAAGGAGATCGATCTGGTGGAGCTTTCCGATTATTACTCTTACCAGGAGCTTCTCTGGCTCGAGGGGATGGGGTTTTGCCAGCGCGGCGAAGGGGGAAAAATCGTTGAAAAAGGAATCACCGCCATGGACGGCGACCTGCCCGTAAACCCCTCGGGGGGGATATTGTCGGGCAATCCTGTTACGGTGGCTGGAACCATCCGGGTGGCCGAGGCCGCCTTGCAACTCATGGGCCAGGCGGGCAAGCGGCAGGTGCACGGAGCAAAGCGTGCCCTGGCCCAGGGGCACTGCGGCCCCTGCGGGCAAAGCCAGTGCGTGGTCATTCTGGAAAAGGGGGTGTGAGGGCCATGGCCAGGAGATCAAAGAGAAACGTGGCCATCGTGGCCACGGGGCAGACGGACCATCGGTCCAAGCGCCCGGATGTGAATATCATAGAGATGATCAACCAAGCGGTCCGCCGCTGCCTGGATGATGCCAAAATGACCATGGAAGAGATCGACGGTGTGGTCATCGGCAACATGGAGCATTTTGAGGGAATCTTCTTTACGGAGATGTGGTCGGTAGACGCGGCGGGCTCCTTCCTCAAGCATGGCATGAAGATTACTACCGGTGGAACGACCGGGAGCTCCCTGGCCCTCGCCGGGTATTACCATGTGGCTTCCGGTCTCTTCGATACTATTATGACCATTGGCTGGGAGAAGCAGTCCGAAGGGGAAACAACTGCCGGACTGATCTTCCAGGCCGATCCACTCTGGGAGAGGGCCACCATGTCGGGGGCCATCGGTTCCTTTGCTGCTTCGGCCACGGCCTATATGCACAAGTACGGGATCACCGAAGAGCAGGCCGCCAAAGTAGCGGTAAAGAACCGCAAGAACGCCATCAATAATCCCCATGCCCATCTCAAGCTGGATATCACAGTAGAACAGGTGCTGCAATCCAAGATGCTGGCCTATCCGATCAAGATGCTGGACATGTGCCCAACTTCGGATGGAGCCTGCGCGATGATCTTTGCTTCCGAAGAGAAGGCGAAGAAAATTTGTACGGATCCGGCCTGGGTGATTGCCGGAGTCACCCGCCACGATCAACCTTTTGGCGGCGACCTGGAAATGGTCATGAACCTGCGCACCCTGCGGTCGGGCACCGAGGAGGCCTATAATATTGCCGGTATTAAGGACCCGCTCAGGGATTTGGATGTTGCCGAGCTATACGAACCCTGCAGCTTTGCCGAGCTTTCCTGGTATGAAGCCGCGGGTTTCTGCGGCCCGGGAGAGGGAGGAAAGCTGATTGACTCGGGGGCCACTTATATGGATGGCGAGTTGCCGGTCAACCCCTCCGGCGGAGTCCTATCTACCAATTGCATCGGCGCTACGGCCATGATCCGGGTGGCCGAGGCCGCCATTCAGATCATGGGCAAGGGGGGAAAACGGCAGGTCCCCAACGTAAAGCGGGCCATGGCCACCGGGTTCGGGGGAAGCTGGTGGTCGGACGTCTTGATTCTTTCCAAAACCCCTTAGAAGGAAAATTAAATTCGAAATCCGAAACAATTTCAAATGACCAAACCACAACATTTAAAAAAGACCGGATAATAGAAATTTGAGATTTTTCATGGCGTTTTGAAAATTCGATATTTGAATTTCGTATTTGTTTCGAGTTTCGACATTCGAATTTCGGATTTGTCATTGGAGGAGGGAAGGACAATGAGTGAAAAAGGAGGCTCTCTCTTGATAGCGGAATTCGACGCGAATTTCCCCTATGACTACTCTGCCGGCCGTTATGCCAGCTATTTTTTTAAGAAACTGAAGGAAGAAAAGCGGATCATGGGCATCCGCTGCCCCAAGTGCCAAAGGGTCTTTGTTCCTCCCCGGCCGGCCTGTGGCTTTTGCTTCGTGCGGAATACGGATTGGGTGGATTTGGGCGACGAGGGAACTCTCTGGGGGTACACCATCGTGCAATTCCCCTTCCTGGACCCGCTGACCGGTGAGGAGCGTCCCATTCCCTACGGGTACGGGTTCATCGAATTGAAAGGGGCAGCCTCCCGCTTACAGCATTTTGTCACAGCCTCTGACTTGAGCAAACTGAGAATCGGCATGCCGATGAAGGCCGTGTTCCGGGAGAAGCGAAAGGGAACTCTGGCAGATATTCTTTATTTCAAAGCAATTGAAGACTAAAAAAGCATTTACCGCTCTTAACCTCTCCCCCTCACCCCCGCCCTCTCCCCCGTCTGCGGGGGAGAGGGGAAGGGTGAGGGGGCTTAATTTAAATTTTGGATTTTTTTAGTCCCGGGTTTGGCGGGATTAGATATTCGCATTTAGGAATTAAATTTTCTCTGCGTCCTCAGCGTACTCTGCGGTGAAGAGTTTCAATGGAGGGAGAAAATGGATCAATGGATGGAGGGGTTGGAGCCCATCGTAGAACATCAGGATTTGAAGGTCCCGTACCGTTATTCTATGGGCGCCACAACGAGCCGGTTTTTCATGGAGATCCGGGATCATAGAAAAATCCTGGGGATCAAATGCCCGAAGTGCAAATTGATCTTCGTGCCGCCGCGCGCGGTTTGCGGCCGATGCTTTTCCCCGCTGGGAAAATGGGTGCAAGTGAGTGATCGAGGAACGGTGCAAACCTACACCATCGTGCATTATCCGACTGCCGTTCAGCCTGTCCCCACGCCTCTGATCTACGGGATCATCAAACTGGATGGCGCCGACACAGGGATGGCTCACCTGATCAGCGAAACAGATTATCAGAAACTGCGCGTGGGCATGCGGGTGCAAGCGGTTTTCAAAGAAGAAAGGGTGGGAAATATGCTGGATATTCTATACTTCAAGCCTATCCAAAAGGGTTCAAGGAGTCGAGGGGTCAAGGGGGCAAGAAAAAAATCACGCACTTGAACCCTTGGACCCTTGAATCCTGGTCCCCTTTTCTCTACATTTCTTTGTAATAATCCTTATTCAACTCCTCCTCAAGCATCCGGCGATGCTTAATTTCTTCCTTGGCTAAGAATTCGAACATCTGCTTGGTCCCGGGGTATCTGGCGATCTTGGCGGCCTGGGTGTAAAATTCATGGGATCCCTTTTCCCGTTCGATGGCCATCCGGATCGCTTCCTCCGGTGTGGTCGTATCATCAATCATCTGCTTCCCCCCAATCATATCATTCGGTCACAGAGGTAATGCTGTAACCCTTTTCTTTCAAAGAAGCAACAATCGGCTGCAGTTCGCATTTTTCCAATCGGAAATAATAGACGCGCTTCTTCCGGTCTTTATGGTTGGACATGCCCACGCTGATGATTTCCGCCCGATGATCTCTGAAAATTCTGGAAACCTCCTCGAAGGCATGGGGTTTTTCCCCCAGAACGAGGTCAACGCGCGAGCTGGATTTCAGAATTCCCATCAGTTGAATGAAAGCCTGAAGAATATCCACGATGGTAATGATCCCCACGAGCTTCTTTCCTTTGAGCACGGGGAGTCCTCCAATTTTATGCCTGGAGATAAGTTTAGCCGCTTCCTCCAGGCTGGCTTCGGGGGCAATCGTCACAGGGTTTTTGATCATCACATCCTCGATGGACACTTTATCCACCATCGAAAGCAGGGAAGCCTGCCGCAGATCTCCCTCGGTGACGAAGCCTACGAAATTTTTCCCATCTACAACTGGGAGGTGGCGGATGGAATTCTTCCTCATCACCTCCATGGCTTTCAGAATGCTGGTGTTTGGCGGAATGGTAACCAGCTTCCGGACCATCCGCTTTTTGACTTGCATAAGCACCCCCCTTGGACTGAAGCCCTGGCTCCTGAGAAAGAATGTACCAGCCCCACAGATGTTTGTCAACGGACTTTCGAAAACAAGGGTCCTTCAAGAAACCTACGGACAGGCTGCGCAGATCTACCGAGAGCCACTTTGAGAGGAAAAACCAGAACCAGCCCCATTCCTTCAAGCCTTGACGAACCGATTATTCTTCTATAAGATTGGCCTATTAGCGGAATAAATTCATATATGAATGTTCCTCCTGACCGCAGGTGGTTAGGAGGAACGGGGGCGCGTCTGA
>CAYQWO010000369.1:0-4286 GCA_964421095.1 uncultured Syntrophaceae bacterium | reverse complement strand
GTACAGAAGGAATGCCAGGGGCAATTCGGAAGGCGGAAGAGCTGATCAAACAGACCCCAAATTCCTTCATGCCCCAACAGTTCAAGAACCCGGCCAACCCGGAGATCCACCGTAGGACAACGGCTGAGGAAATCTGGAGGGATACTGACGGGAAAGTCGATATTTTCGTCGGTGGAGTTGGAACAGGAGGAACCATTACGGGAGTTGCCGAGGTGATCAAACTTCGAAAGCCTGGGTTCAAAGCAATTGCCGTGGAGCCAAAGGCCTCTCCAGTGCTCTCCGGCGGCAAGGCCGGCCCTCATAAAATCCAGGGTATCGGTGCCGGATTTGTTCCTGATGTCCTCAACATGAAAATAATTGATGAAATCATCCAGGTCAGCAACGAAGATGCCATCGCGACTGCCCAGAGGTTGGCCATAGAAGAAGGAATTCTGTGTGGCATTTCTTCTGGAGCGGCACTGTGGGCGGCGTTGGAAGTTTCCAAAAGGGCAGAGAATCGAGGTAAGTTGATCGTCGTGGTCCTCCCGGATACAGGGGAACGTTATCTCAGCACTCCTCTGGCGGAGGCCGCTCGAGGGGGGTTATAAAGTCTAATTGTCTAATGGAATCCAGAAACTAAATAACACAAATTCCGAAATTGCTTTTATTTTTTAGGGAAGAGCCTGGATGGGCAAACAATGTATATTGCAAAGGAGGGTTAAAGATGGGCAAAAAGGTGTTTTTGGTTCTTTTATCTATTTTTTTGGCGGCCGGTCTTTCCAGTGCAGTCATGGCCCAACACGGTCATGGCCACGGGGGGACAGCTGCGCCTTCAAAGCCAATGGGCAAACCCCATGAACTGGCCATGAAAGGCCAATCAGTTACTTTGGAAGGGCTGAAAATTACTTTTGAAGCAATGAGTATGGCCGAGCATATGAAGATGCTGGGACATATGCAGCACATGCAGATGAGTAAAAGTGGTGGTCACGGCGAAGCTAATCAATCCAAGAGTCACATGATGGTGACACTTCAAGACACTGCCTCGAAAGAAATCATTAGCGACGCCAAGGTGCAGTTTACCGTGGTCACGCCCTCCGGGCAGAAAGAGACGGGCAAATTGGAATGGTCCGGAGACCACTATGGAGGGGATTTTGCTGCAAAAGAAAAAGGCAAATACCAGGTTCAGCTGAGCATTGAAAGCGGGGGAATGGAAAGGGAAGCCAAGTTTCAATATGAGGCGAAATGATCCCGAAATCTCCCCCAGAGGCCTCTAAGAGGAGGATTCTACTTTGATCAAAGATCGGACATCTAGGCGTTGGCAAAGCATTTGGGTGGTAGGAATTGCCATTTTGTTGGTGTCCCTGCCCGTGATGGCATTAGCGGCTGAAGAGGCCACTCTTGAAAAGCTGGGAAAAAAGATAATCGAAGGGGCGTCGGTGAGCGATTTAATTGCTTATGCTTACCAGGTGAACCCCTCCATCAGGGCAGCGCGCCAATCTTGGAAGGGAGTCATTGAACGATACCGGGTGGAGACTGCTTACCCTGACCCCGAATTGTCTTCTGCCTATTATCCGAAGCCACTGATGGCTGAATATGAGATGATGGTCTCGCAGACAATTCCTTTTCCGGGGAAGCTTTCCAAAGCCGGGGAAGTCGTGGAAGCGGAGATCCGGATGGCCCGTTTAGAGCTCGACAGAGCTTTACGGGACGTCATCGTGGGGATCCGGGAGTCTTATTACGAACTCTTTTACATAAAGGAGGCCAAGAAGGTAGTGGCGTTAAACCGGGATCTTCTGGAGCACCTAGGAAAAGTGGGAGAGACAGCCTACGCCCAGGATCGGGCGACATTTTTTGATGTGGTCAAAGGCCAATCCCAGCTGGCCCAGTTACAATATGATGCCGTTCTCTTGGAAGATCTGGAGCAGACGGAAAAGGCTCAATTAAACTCCCTTCTCAATCGGCCGCCAACTTCCGAGATTAAGCTTTTGAATGGAGAACCCCTTCCTCCTGTCGTTTACAAGCTCCAGGAATTCTATGACCTGGCGAGCAAATATCAGGAGGAGATCCGATTGGCCGAAACCCAGATTAATAAAGCGAGGGCCAGGATTGGCTTGGCCAAATACGAATATCTCCCCATGTTCCGGCTTGGGGCTTCCTACGCTCGAGGAAATCCGGGTATGGTGTCCCCGGAGTTTAGAGATGCGGTAGGAGTCCAATTTGGGCTTTCGATTCCCCTGTGGTTAGATAAGAATAAAGGGCGGCTGGAAGAGGCAAGGGCAGAGGCCCAAAAAGCTGAAGCGATGAAAGTGAACCAAATAAACAACACGAATGCTCAGATTCGCAACCTCTATTTTCGGCTGCAAAATTCAGAGAGGCTCATTCGCCTCTACCGGGATCAACTTCTGCCCCAGGCAGCCCGGGCCATGGAAATTGCCGAGACCTGGTTCCGTGAAAAACAAGGGAGCTTCACGGATTTCATCGAAACCCAATCCGTGTATTATAACTTTCAGGTCTCGCTGGCCAGAGCTAAAGCCGACTATGGCAGGTATTTGGCCCAGCTCGAAAGGCTGTGTGGCCTGAGTTTGACCCATAAGAGAGACCATGGCAGCGCAAAGAGCCCGCAGGAGGGGGTACGTTGAAAAAGGGATTTTTTGTGCTCTGGGCCCTCGGAATGACCATGATAATCCCGGCCTGCGCCAGATACCAGGAGCTTATAAGAAGCTGGGAAAGATATGAGCCGACTCCCTTTTATCAGGATTACTCCAAGCCCGGTCTGGCCAAGCAGATTCCGCAAACCCCTGTGGATAGGGATTTTGAGGCCGAGGTGCAGAAGCTTAAGGAAATTAAAAGGAAATGGGAGGATTCCTTAAAGATACCCGAGAAGGAAAATGATTTTTACCAGCCCGATCCTGCCCGGCTCGAAGCTCTTCTTCCCGCGGGGAAAGAGCCTTCTCTGGCAGAGAAAGTGTTGGCCAGGGGTTTCACCCTTGAAGATTTAGAGATTCTGACCATAGTGCGAAATCCGGGGGTGAAAGCGGCAGAGCGCAATCTGCGAGCCTCCATTGAGGCCTACAGTCAGGTCTGGAATTTGGATGAAATTTTGCGGCAATACACTGCATTTACAGAAGGATTGATGACGGGAATCGGCCCCATGGAGGGGGGGGAATCCATGGAGGTGAAATTTCCTTTCCCGGGTGTTCTTGCACTGAAGGGCGAGGTAGTGACCCAGGAAGTAATCGCCTCACGGGAAATGTTAGCGATCGCCAGGAGAATGGCGATTACTCGGGGACGTCAGGCCTACTGGGAACTCCTCTTTACCATCGGGGCCCAGAAAATTACCGAAGAGATGCTTATCCATCTCAAGCATCTGGAAGCTGTGGCCACCGTTCGCTACGAAACGGGAAAGACGAGCTTTCAGGATTTGATCAAGGTCCGGATTGAAACGGATAAATTGGGAGAAGACCTAAAAACCCTGCGCGAGGAGCGGAAGAACTTTGAAGCCAAGATACTGGAAATTCTTGATCTGCCTCCTGAGACCAGAGTGGGTCTCCCGATCGCCCGGGCTCCCCAGCTTGAAGTTCCTCCCCTGAGCGGTTTATTTCCCATCGCTCTGGAAAGAAGGCAGGAACTAAGGCAGATGCGCGCCATGATCGGTAAAATGGAACGGATGATCGAGATGGCCGAAACCATGATCTACCCGCCTTATTCAATGAGTTTTTCCCTTTTTCAAGACGAGGCGATAGCCCAGGTGGGGACCATGAGGATGAAAGAACCTTTCCCCACCAAGACCACAGCCTCGACCGGAGCGGGCCTTCCCAAGAGGCCCTGGTACGGAACCAATGATGCCTACCTCCGAGAAACGAGGCAAAAGTTGGCCGCCTTGAGGGAGGATCTCAAAAAAACGGAAGACGAAACCTTTTTCAAGGTCAGGGAGGCTTGGTTTCGCCTGGACCGGGCAAGGCGGCAAGAGGCCCTTTACGCGGAGAGAGTGGTAAATCTTTCTCAGGCGGCTCTGGAAGTTTCAACCCGCGCCTATGAGACGGGCAACGTGGCCTTTGCCGATGTGATCGCGTCATACACCGGCTGGCTTAACGACCGTCTATCTCTGGAAAGGGAAAGGAGTAACCTGGGTATTGCCCGGTCTGAGCTGGAGGAGGCTGTGGGAGGGCCCTGGAAGGAATGAAATGGGCAAAATCTTGAAATCCTGCAAAGCAGGATCTCTTTGGAAACGAATCTCAGAAATCCCCCTGTTCCCCCCTTTGGAAAAGGGGGGCGGAGGGGGGATTTTACAAAGGGGGACATGGATG
>CAYQWO010000368.1:0-4301 GCA_964421095.1 uncultured Syntrophaceae bacterium | reverse complement strand
GCCGATAGAGCGTTTCAAGCCGGTAAACCCATCGTGGCTCTTAAGGTGGGCCGGTCGGAGAAAGGCCGGGAGGCAGCGGCCTCGCATACCGGCGCCATGTCCGGCTCCGACGCCGTTTATGACGGGTTCTTCAGGCAGAAAAGCATCATCCGGGTTTTGGATATCGATGAGCTTTTAGAAGTGGCCAACCTCCTCGCCCGCTACCGACCGCCTGCGGGTGACCGGGTGGCCATTCTCTCATCTTCGGGCGGGAGTGGGGCGTTGCTGGCGGACCTGGCCTCAGATTCCCACCTTCGTCTCCCCGCCCCATCCTCGCGTACCCGCGATCAGCTGCGCAACCTGATCCCAGCATTGGCGGAAATCGCCAATCCGATGGACATTACCACCCAGTTCATGAACGACCCGGAAGCGATCGTCCGTTACCTAAAAGCCTTTGCCGATGACGAAAATTTTGACGTTCTGATTATCAACTTCACCGTGTCCACTTCTGATCGGACCCTGCGCGTGGCCGAGCGGATCGCTGCCCTCGTGCCCTCTCTGCCCAAACCATTGATTGTCTGCTGGCCTGTTGGGAATATGGCCCGCCAGGCCTTTAGCTGCCTGGAAAGAGCGGGGGTTCCCCTTTTCTTCCATCCGGGCCGCTGTCTGGCGGCGGTTGGCCATTTCGTCCGCTACGGCCTGCGGAAAAAAAGCAGGCTCCAGAGATTCTAAGGGTAAAGGGTTCGAGGGTCAAAAATGGGACCCGGAACTTTTTAGCATAGAAGAAGGGAGGTTAAATCCATGATCGGAATCACCGCGTATGGGGCGTACATTCCTGCCTTTCGATTGAGCCGGGACTTGATGGCCAAGGCCTGGGGAAGGGGTTCGATTGGAGGCGAAAGGAGTATTGCCAACAATGATGAAGATAGCGCCACGATGGCTGTAGAGGCCGTTTTCGACTGCCTGCAAGGGGGGAACCGCAGTGATATGGAAGGTCTTTTCTTCGCCTCCACTACGGCCCCCTACCGGGAGAAAGAAATTGCTTCTCTGGTGGCCACCACCGCTGACCTGCGCACCGAGATCTTGACCGCTGACTTTGCCAACGGCCTCCGGGCCGGCACAGCCGCGCTCCGCAGCGCGCTGGACGCCGTGGGCAGTGGTTCAGCTAAAAATCTCTTGGTCGCCGCCTCCGACTGCCGCCTGGCTTATCCTCAATCCGAGTCTGAACAGGCCTTTGGAGATGGGGCAGCCGCTCTGGCCGTCGGGAGTTCCGGAGTGATCGCCAGCCTTGAGGGCCATTATGCCATCTCCCACGAGATGATGGATGTGTGGAGGAAAGAGGATGACACCTTTGTCCAATCCTGGGAAAACCGCTGGGTTTTGGGAGAAGGATATTCCGAGATCATGCACCAGGCTCTATCCGGCTTGATGAAGAAGAAGGGCCTGGAACCTAAAGGGACAAATCTGGTGGCCTTCTCCGCCCCGGATGCCCGCAGCCACCGTCGCCTGGCCCAAACCTTGGGGTTCGACCCTAAGACCCAAGTCGTTGATCCTCTCCTGGGGCAGGTCGGGGATTGCGGAGCAGCCCATCCTCTGATGCTTTTGGTCTCGGCCCTGGAGGCAGCGAAACCAGGGGATATGATCTTGCTGGGTGCTTATGGAAATGGGGCGGAAGCCTTTTTGTTCAAGGTGACGGGAGAGATCAGCCAGCTTAAAGCCCGCAGGGGGATCAAAGGCTGGCTGCCCTCCAAGCTTTCCTTGCCCTCGTATGAAAAATACCTCAGCTACCGGGGTATCCTGGAAATCCAGCCGGGTGAACCCTTCCGGCTTCTGCCCTCGGCCACGGCCTATTGGCGAGACATCAGTTCCATCCTACGGTTTCATGGCAGCAAGTGCCGGAGCTGCGGCAGCCTAACCTTTCCCATCCAGCGGGTCTGCTATTCCTGCCGCACCAAGGATTCCTTCGACGAGGTGCGTATGTCCGATAAGAAAGGAAAGGTCTTTACCTTCTCCCTGGACAATTTAGCGGGGCGCGGGGATGACCCGGTGGTGGTCCAGACCGTGGTAGAATCGGAAGTGGACCAGGCACGGATTTATTGTATGATGACTGATTTTCAGCCCAAGGAAATCAAAGTCGGCATGCCCGTGGAGTTTACTTTTCGCAGAATCTACGAGGGTGCCGGGTTTCAAAATTATTTCTGGAAATGTCGGCCAGTGAGATAAGTACCAAACCACAGAGATCACCGCGCGGTAGAGCCGCAACCAACAGAAATCACCCCCTCCCTACCCTCCCCCCTCGAGGGGGAGGGACAGGGTGGGGGGGAATCCCGCTCGGAGCGGGACTTGACAGAAATTCCACAGAGGAGATTTAAAAAATTTTTGTTTTTGAAAACGGATACAATCTCTGAGTCCTCTGTGGTTAGTTTTGACAATGCTTTAAGATTAAGGAGGGGAAGGGTCATGGAAAGTATAAAAGACAGAGTAGCGATCATCGGCATGGGGTGCACCCAATTCGGGGAGAGGTGGGATGCCGGGCTGAATGATCTGGCCATCGAGGCGGCTTACGAGGCCTATAAGGATGCCGGGATCGGCCCGGATGATATTCAGGCCTGCTATATGGGAACGGTAACCGCCCCCCTGGTCGGGATTGCCGGGACCGTGGCGGCCGAAGCCCTGAAATTACGGGGAATCCCCATCATCCGCAATGAGAACTGGTGTGCCACCGGTCATATCGCCCTGGTCGAAGCCTTCATGGCCGTAGCCAGTGGCATGTATGACGTAGTCCTGGCCCTCGGCGTGGAAAAGCTGAAGGACACCGGGTTTCCAGGACTCGGAACGGGGCGCGGGATGCACCCCGTCTATGAAGCGAGGAGGACTTCGCCCGGTTCCTTTGCCCTCATCGCCACCCGTTATTTCCACACTTATGAGATCGACCCGGAAAAGGGAAAAGAGACGATCGGGAAGATCGCCGTGAAGAACCACTATAATGGCAGCCTGTGTCCCAAGGCCCATTTTCATAACCGGATTACCCTCGAAGATGTCAT
Source organism: uncultured Syntrophaceae bacterium (assembly GCA_964421095.1). Classification (GTDB taxonomy): domain Bacteria; phylum Desulfobacterota; class SM23-61; order SM23-61; family SM23-61; genus CAYQWO01. The sequence continues at coordinate 1,278 of CAYQWO010000368.1, read as the reverse complement.
GAAAGCACCCATCATCGCCTGGCCCTTGGGACTTTATGATTGCTGTGGCAACAGCGACGGCTCGGCTGCGGCGATTATTACCAGGGCGGATATGGCCAAAAGCTTCCGTCCGGACCCAATCTATGTCAAGGGGTTTGGCGTGGCCATGGATTCCATGCTTCCCCATTTTCGACCGGGGTTTAGCTGGACCAGTTTTGATGCTCTGGTCAAATCCTCCCAAAAAGCCTATGAGCAAGCGGGGATCAAGAACCCCAGAGAGGAGATCGACATCGCCGAGGTCCATGACTGCTTCACCATTACGGAACTGGCCATCTATGAAGATTTCGGGTTCAGCCCGAGAGGAAGGGCCAAAGAGGATATCGACTCTGGCTTCTTCAGCCTCCAGGGGGGACTGCCGGTGAACACCGATGGAGGGTTGAAATGTTTTGGCCATCCCGTGGGAGCCAGCGGGATTCGCATGACCTACGAAGTGTACAAGCAGCTACAAGGAAAGGCCGAAAAGCCAGAACGGCAGATCAAGAACCCCAGGCGCGGGCTCTCCCATACTTTTGGCGGGCCACCGCAACTCAGCGCCGTGGCTATATTCGGCAATGAGCAGGGATAAAGATAAAGGGCTCAAGGGTTCAAGGAAGGGATTGAACATTAGGATTACTTGTTCCCACTTGAACCCTCGAACCCTGCCCCGCGAGGCGCGGGGTTGAGCCCTGTTCCTTAGGGCGTCCTCAGCCCAGTGGCTTTTACGATTTCCTCCATCCATCTTTTTTCTTCTGCCCAGTACTTAGAAAAATCCTGGGAAGAAAGATAGGCGACGTGGGACCCGAGCTTTTCCATGGCGCCGATAAATTCTTTATCCTCAGCAGTGCTCTTCATCCAACCTTCGACCTTTTTCAGAATCCCGTCGGGCGTTCCTCTGCGGGCAAAGACCGTCAGCCAGGTACCGAAGGTCACATCGTATCTTTTTTCCGCGGCCGTGGAGGTTTCCGGAAATTCCTTCACCCTTTTCTCGGTAAAGGACAGGAGAACCCGGATTTTTCCGCTTCGCTGGTGAGGAAGGACCTCACTGACCATGCTGGTTAACGTGGGAATGTGACCACCGGCCACGGCAATGGCTGCCGGTGTACCTCCCTTGAAGGGAACCGCAGTCAGCTTAATCCCCGCCTCATAGCAGAACTTCTCCAGGGCCAGGCGGGTCGTGGCTGTTGGGCTGGAGACGGCGAATTTGATCTTCCCCGTCTCTTTTTTGGCTGCCGCCACAAATTCTTCGATGGTTTTCCATGG
>CAYQWO010000367.1:2831-4304 GCA_964421095.1 uncultured Syntrophaceae bacterium | reverse complement strand
ACTGTTACTTTTTCTTTGGCCAAGAATCAATTCCCCTAGTATATATCCAGAATGATCCCGCCACGGCGGGATTTGGATTTTTAGGGCACGTAGACGGTCACGATCGCGTTCGCCACGACCATCTCGTCAGTCTTATCGCCAAGCTCCGGCTGGAAGAGGGTCTTCCCCAAAAGGCCACCCTGACGGACCTCGATCTTTTTCTGGCCGAGGGGCAGGACCTTGAGCACCCTTTCCCTGTCAACGGATTCTGGGTTCGGGCAGCCGATCAGCACCTCGACAATCATGTCTGCGGGATTTTTAAGCCCGGCGACCTCTCTGAGGCCGCAGAGGCAGCTGCGGTGGATGGCATCCTGGACCGCTTTTTCAGCGGCTCGGGTGTTGTCCTGACCGTGCTGGTCTACTCCCATGCCCACTTCGATGATAAACCTTCTTAAGGCCATTTCATCTCTCCTTTTTTACTTTTTGGTATTGTCAAAATCTAACCACAGAGAGCACAGAGTTTTTATATTAAACTTTTTCTCTGAGTTCTCTGTGGTGAAATTCCTGTGGTTTCATATGTTCTCCCGTTTTTCATAAAACTATTTGCTTTTTCTCTTGCATACCAAAAGATCAGGGACAAATCAAGGAAGAAGCTAATTCTCCTTGCCAATTTCTTCAAAGATAAGTTAATCTAAGACCATGAAAAAAGGAATGGAAAAGCCTTTCGAGGAATATTTTATCTCCCAGGAGCCCTATTATGTACCCTTAGGAGATGAGGAAAAAATCTTCTCTTCCGCTTACAAAGCCAAGCTGCCAGTCCTGCTGAAGGGGCCGACGGGGTGCGGCAAGACGCGGTTTATTGAGTTCATGACCTACCGTTTGGGAAAGGAGATGGGCAGCTCTCTTCCTTTAATCACCGTGGCCTGCCATGAGGATCTGACGGGCTCAGACCTGGTAGGAAGATATCTGCTGAAAGGGGAAGAAACCATCTGGGTTGATGGCCCTTTAGCCCGGGCTGTGAAGAACGGGGCCATCTGCTACCTGGACGAGATTGTCGAGGCCCGCAAAGACACCACCGTCTTGATTCATCCCCTGGCCGATCACCGGCGGATCCTCCCCGTGGAAAAAAAGGGGCAAATTCTTGAGGCCCACGAGAACTTTCTTCTGGTCATCTCTTATAACCCGGGGTATCAGAGCGTTCTGAAGAACCTGAAGCACAGCACCCGCCAGCGTTTCGTGGCGATTGATTTCCATTATCCTCCCAGGGAACTGGAGGCAGAGATCATCGCTCATGAAAGCGGGGTGAGCTTAGATGTGGCCGAGGATCTGGCCAAGCTGGCCGAGAAGGTGCGCCACCTGCGCGATCAGGGGCTGGAAGAAGGGGTATCGACCCGACTTCTGATCTATGCGGGACAGCTTATTGTCCAGGGCATTGAAGCGCGACGAGCTTGTGAAGTGGCTGTGGCCCAGGCCGTGACCGATGATTCTGAGGTC
>CAYQWO010000367.1:0-2731 GCA_964421095.1 uncultured Syntrophaceae bacterium | reverse complement strand
TCCTCAAGATGGCGCGGGTGGTTGCGGAAAGGTCCAGCAAACTGGCCGTGATCTTTATGCGCATCGCTCCCCAGGTTCTTGCTGGAATCGCTCCTTCCATCCGCACCCCCATTCTTCGTTGGGCGGCAGTATTCGCCTCGCAGTCTCGGGAGACGCTTATAGAATTCATAGAAAAAAGTTCGGACATCCTTGGCGCTCTCCCGGAAAGCGAATGGCCAGTTTTTCTTGACCTTGGCCTAAAGCTGGCCTTACAAGACTGGTCCGTTTCCTTCAAATACTTTCTCAGCCTGCCGCGGATTCAGAAGGAAGTCCCGAAAAACCGGGTGCGTCCCTGGTTCGAGGAAGGCTTTTCCTTGGTCCGCAGAAGCCTTCCTGCGGCTCTGGCCTACTACGGGCTTGAATCCCAGCTCTCTCAGGAGAGGGTGCAAGAAAAGAGTTCAGCCGTGACCCTCGAAGAAGTCGCTCGCCCGCTCAAAATCTTTGCCCAGGCCCTCAGCGGAAGAAGTCTGGGTCTGAGACCCTTGCAGGAGCTGCCCGGAGGATGGCCAGAGCCCTTTAGGTTCCTGCCTTGCACGGACGGAGAGATGATTTTCTTACCCGAAGTCTTTAGGGATTTTTCTTCATCGGCTTTAAACTTTTCAGCTTTCAAGCTGGCTACAGCCCACCAGGCTGGATGCGTGGAGTTTGGAACTTTTACCTTCAAACTAACCTCAGTCCATGACCTCTTCTCCCCAGAGCTTTTCCGAGCTTGCTTGCAGTCCATCTCTGACAGGGGAAAACCCATTGCCCCTCTCGAGGCCTTCTTCCAGCTTTTCCCCAGGAGAAATCTGGCCCGCGACCTTTTCCAGGTTCTGGAAGGGGCCAGGGTGGACCACTGCCTCCGGAGGGCATATCGGGGGTTAAAGAAAGAAATGGACCATTTTATCCGACTGACCTTGGAGGGCCGGCCGGCCATCGACTCCCTTCCCTTGCAAGAAGCCGTTCTGGAATTCGTTCTGAGGGTTACCGCCCTCGAAGAATCAGCGCTGAGCCTTCCCCGGCCCCTTTCTCATTATCAGAAAGATTTGCTGTCGGTAGTGGCCCCGCTCCTCGGGAAGGGGGCGACTGTGTCCGATTCCGCCCGTGCCACAGTCATCTTCGATCGCTGGCTGAGTAAGCTGCCGAATGTCCGGCTGACCCGTCTTCAGCCGGAAGCCATGCGCAAAATTTTTCCGAGGCTGGCCAAGACCCTTCTGGAAACCCAGGGGATGGACTTTGCGCCGCACCTATCCCGGGGAGAAGACCCTTACACTAGCCCCATGCCTCTGCCGCATCGGGGGCAGTTGCGCCCGGAACTGGTGCAGAAAAAGATGCGCCTCCGCCAAATCGAGAACCTGCTGAATCAAATGGAAGTAGGAGTTCCGCTTTCCGCCGCAGCTTTGAGAGAACTCATGGAAAAGGGACTGGAAATTGAAGTGCAAATGCTTGGGGGAGGGGAAGAGTCCGGGTTTCAGGGTCTTTTTGTTACCGACCTAAGGGATATTCAGAAAGCCATCGGTCAGGTCCATGAGGGTGGGGAGCAAGCCAAACAACAGTTGAGATCGGAGAGGCGCTCATTGCTCGCGGAAATCGGAGAAGATACAGGCGATGCCGTCTATTACTATGATGAGTGGGATTGCCACATCAGCGACTACCGGGTGAAATGGTGTCGCTTACAAGAGAAGGGCTTGGAAGCAGGGGCCGGCGACTTCGTGGCCCGGACTCTGGAATCCTACGCCGACCTGGTAGCCGAAGTGCGCAAGCAATTCCAGATGCTCAAACCGGAACGGTTCAAGAAAATTCCCCATTTGGAGAGGGGGGAAGAGATTGACCTCAACGCAGCCATCGAAGCTTTGGTCGACCGCCGCGCGGGCCAGTCACCTTCGGAAAAGATCTACATCGAGAAAAACCGTAAGGAGCGGGACTTCTCCACCCTCTTCCTTCTGGACATGAGCGCCTCCACGGATGAACGGGTGAACCGGAGGGAAAAAATAGCGACTTCTTTGCCTTCTACGGAGAAAAAAGTTATCGACATCGAAAAAGAGGCGCTTGTCGTCATGGCGGAAGCCTTGGAAGAGATCGGCGATGAATACGCCATTTTTGGCTTCTCTGGTTATGGCCGGAAGCAAGTGGATTTTTACACCATTAAGAATTTCCACGAGGCCTACGGAGAAGAAGCCAAGGGGCGGTTTGAAAAGATCCAGCCCCAGCGTTCCACGCGCATGGGGCCCGTCATCCGGCACGCTGTAGAGAAGATGGCGGGCCGTGAATCTAAGATCAAAAACCTCATCCTGATCAGCGATGGGTATCCTCAGGATTACGACTACGGGGAAGATCGGTCCGGCAAAGAATACGCCCTGCAGGACACGATGATGGCCCTGGAAGAAGCTACCCGCAGAAATATACGCACCTTCTGCATTACGGTCGATCGCGCCGGGCATGACTATTTGCGCAAAATGTGCCACCCCTCTTGCTACCTGGTCATCGAGGAAACCGCCGGCCTTCCACGGGAACTGCCGAAAATATACCGCCGACTGACCACCTGAATAGAAGGCCTTCAGCTCTCAGCACTCAGGAAAGAACTGGAAGATGAAAGGGGAGAGATATCTTCCCAAAAATAACTTGACATTTCTTTGGCGAAATAGTAAGAAAACCATGGAAAAATTCTTTCGTTTGTCTGGTAACGGCCAAATTCGAGGGGAAAGCCGTATTA
>CAYQWO010000366.1:0-4308 GCA_964421095.1 uncultured Syntrophaceae bacterium | reverse complement strand
CTGTCAATAAAAAATTTTAACGATTATTCACTTCTACCCCACTTTTATCGACGAAGAAGCAGTAATCTTTAATATTTTTGCGTCATCCCACACCCTGGCCGTGGACCACAAAAGAGCTCAAAAGTGAAGGGAATGCCGGAGAAAATCTCCTCTTGACAAAATGGATGAAAACGATATATTCTGCAAACATTATATGGTCTGACCTTTATACCAATTTATCCGCTCTCCTGAGAGGCTTTTCAACATGGATGTTGATCTGGAATTAAAGGTAGCCGAAGCTCTGGCTGAAGATGTGGGCAAAGGTTGGGCGCGCCTTGATCCTGAAGATATCAAGGCTTTAAACGCTGTCCTGGGTGACCTGATTGAGATCCAGGGAGCAAAAAAAACGGTCGCCAGGATCACGGGAACCTTTCTGGAGTCTTACGGGAAAAAAGTGATCCAGATTGACGGGATCACGCGAAACAATGCCCAAACAAACTTAGGAGAGATAGTACGAGTCAAAAAGATTCCCCGCAAAACAGCCGTTACGATTCTGGTCACCCCCCTGGATTTTACCTACGTATTGCCCGAGGAGAGCGAGTTAGACCAGTTTGCCAAAGTTCTCCAGGGCTTGCCGGTGATGCTGGGGGATAAAATCAACATCCCCTTTTTGGGAGGAAAAGAACGCCTTTTTAAGGTGGAAGCGACTTCTCCTTCCGGCGGGGTCATCATTAATCAAAAAACCAAGTTCCTCCTAAAGAGGCCCGATTTTTCTATGGAGGCACCTTCCCATGTCTCTTATGAGGATGTGGGCGGACTCGCCAATGAGTTAAGGCTTGTGCGGGAGATGGTCGAGCTCCCCCTGCGCTATGCGGAGGCCTTCGAAAAGTTAGGCGTTGAGGCCCCCAAAGGGGTCTTGCTTTATGGTCCTCCCGGAACCGGCAAAACCCTGATCGCCCGGGCCATTGCCAGTGAGACCAAACTTCATTTTATCCGGGTGAACGGGCCAGAAATCATCCATAAATTTTATGGGGAAAGCGAAGCCAGGCTCCGGGAAATTTTTGAAGAGGCCAGCCGCAGAGCGCCGAGTATTATCTTTATCGATGAAATTGACGCCATCGCCCCGAAACGAGCAGAGGTTTTGGGAGATGTCGAAAAAAGGGTGGTGGCCCAGCTCCTGGCCCTGATGGATGGCATGGTTTCCCGGGGACATGTGATTGTTATTGGGGCCACGAACATTCCAGAAATGATCGACCCTGCCCTCAGACGGCCCGGGCGCTTTGACCGGGAGATCGTCCTGCCGGTTCCCAATGTCGAGGGGCGCCGGGAAATCCTGAGGATTCACAGCCGTCATATGCCTCTGGCCCCGGACGTTGATCTGAACCGTCTGGCCCAGATTACCCATGGCTTTGTCGGAGCTGATTTGGAAGTTTTATGTAAAGAGGCCGGGATGGTGGCATTAAGAAGGTACCTCAGCTTGGAAAGGGAAAATCATCTCGAGGCGATTCTGGCCACCCCCGAACAGTTGCAGATCAAGATGCAGGATTTTTTAACGGCCCTCCGGGAGATCGAGCCTACGGCCACACGTGAATTTTATACGGAAAGGTCTACCGTGAGATGGTCTCATATCGGCGGATTGGGCAAAATTAAAGAGGCGCTCATTTCCATTGTGGACTGGCCCAGCAAATATCCAGATCTTTTTGCAGCCGGAAAAGTGACCCCTCCCAGAGGGATCCTCTTCTCCGGGCCTTCGGGTACCGGCAAGACGATGATGGCCAAGGCTCTGGCCGGGGAGACCGGTTTGAATTTTATTTCCATCAGTGCCCCGATTCTTTTTTCAAAATGGCTGGGGGAGTCGGAAAGGGCCCTGCATCAGATCTTCAAAAAAGCTAAACAATCGGCTCCTTGTATCCTCTTTTTTGATGAAATCGATGCGCTGGTGCCCACCCGGAGTTCTGGGAGTGAGAGCGGGGCTGCTGAACGCGTGGCCAGTCAGTTCTTTAACGAATTGGATAACTTAAGTGATCATTCGCAAGTGATTGTGCTGGGGGCCACGAATCGGGAGGATTTGCTCGATCCGGCGCTGAGGCGCGCCGGACGGCTCGATTATGTCTTGCAATTCCCCATCCCCGATGAAAGAGATCGCCTGGAGATCTTTCAGGTCCACACCAGGGAAAAACCCCTGGCCAATGATGTTGATCTGTCGGAGTTGGCCAAATTGACTGAAGGGATGGTCGGCTCCCAAATCGCCTTTATCTGTAGAAGTGCCACCATGACGGCCATTGCGGAGTTAATCAACTCCCCAGAGAAAAGGCCGTCGGCAGAGCTTTTGATCAGTGCCCGCCACTTTAAAGAGGCCATCCAAAGAGCGCGGTAAAAGGAGGCATCTTCGCCATGCTAAAAGCGGTGATAAAGAAAAGGGCCTATGAGGACATCGTCAAACAAATCCGCCATCTTATTGAAAAGGGAAAATTAAAGCGGGGAGACCAGCTTCCCGCCGAAAGAGAATTATCGGAAACCTTTAGGGTATCCCGGGCCACCGTGCGGGAAGCCATTTTTTCTCTGGAAACAATGAAACTGGTGGATCGGCGCCAGGGCGACGGGACCTATGTGATCGCTTCCAGCGAAGAGGCCCTGGTGCAGCCCTTGGCGGCATCCCTTTTTCTGGAGAAGGATGATCTTATCGATATCTTTTTCCTCCGCAAAATCGTCGAACCAGAAATTGCCCAGCTGGCCTCAGAAAATGCCACGCCCGAAGAAATCAATGAATTGGAAGAAATTCTCAAGGAACAGGAGGGGGAGGTGGCCAGCGGTAAGAACCCTGTCCGGACGGACACCAATTTTCATCATCACTTGGCCCGGACGGCCAAGAACAGGGTATTAGAACGTCTGCTTATTGCCCTGGTTGACCTTTTGGGTAGAACGCGCGAGAGATACCTGCAAACAGAGGAGAGAAAACAGAGATCTCTCGTGGGCCATCGGAATATCCTTGCCGCCATCAGAAATGGAAATGGAAGGGCCGCCCGACGGGCCATGCGTCGGCACTTGGAGGATGTAGAGGATATTTTATTCAAAAAAAAGAAAGGAGGTGAGAAGAAGTCCGAACGCATTTAATCCTTTGCCCATTGTCCCCTCACCCTCCGCTCTCCCCTGCGGAAACTGTGTCGGAAATCGTTTTCCATAGGCCGGGGTTCAGGGGTGAGCGCCGCAGAATCGGCGGGAATAAACCAGTAATGAGGGGATTGCTTGTAGTCCGCAAGGGTAATGTCGGCGACTTCTTGAATAGAATCGGTAATTTGGCATCTGGAACGACAAAAGTAAACACCGACGCCAACCATGAAAGAATAACCGCCTCATTATGCAAGCGAACCCCTGAACCCCGGCTGGAACCCCCTCCACTAATTGCGACACAGTCTCCTGCGGGGGAGAGGGCTTCGAGGTGAGTTCAGCCGAACGTATGGGGCGAGGGGGATCAGTTTGGATGATTCACATTTTATAAGGAGGTAGGTGCTTATGGCTAAAGTGACTGAAATAACTGTTTGGACCCGGGGGGTCGTCATGGATAAAGAAGCCCGGGATATTGCCAATGCTTTTGCCCAAGCTGCAAAAATGGAGGGCAAATTTGTCCAGGCTTTCGATAATTATGAAGACCTGCCCGACCGGGTGCTCGTTACGACGCGGAAATATGTCCGCATCAGCGATGAGGAAATAGAGATGAAATATCTCTACACCAACAATCATCCGGACGTGGTGGTGATTGTGGAGCCCACCATCATCAAAGGGATTAACGTTTTGCGGGGAATGCCAGACGGGGGCCTTCTGGTTATCAATACGAACCGCCCGATCGATTATATGCTTAAATTTATTCCCAACGCCGATGTGCTGGGCGCTGTGGCCACAGTGGATGCGGATGGCATCTCCGGGATCCGCACGGTTGACTTTTCCGGTTCGGAAGGGGGAGTGGACGCGGCAGGTTTGGGAGCGGGCATTGCCGCCCCCATCATCGGGGCGATGGCCAAGGTGACCGGTATGGTGAAAAAAGAGAATCTGGCGAAGATTATCAGCGACGTCGCCGCCATGGACCGTGGGTTTAATGAGGTAAAAATCCAAAAGTTTCGTAAGCCCCGCGCTGAATATTTCTGGGGGGGCTAAGGAAAAAAATTACCAAATAGCAATTACCAGTTAACAATTGATAATTGAGAACTGAGAATTGGAAATTGAGAATTAAATCGAGGTCGAGATTCAAATTGAGAATAAAACGGAAAGGAGAAGGCTATGGCCATAAAGGTTCCCAAAGATCGGGAGGTACCCTTCGGGGCGATTACACCC
>CAYQWO010000365.1:0-4322 GCA_964421095.1 uncultured Syntrophaceae bacterium | reverse complement strand
ATGTAAGCGGATTATTCCCTGCCTGGACGTGAAGGACGGCCGGGTCGTCAAGGGCATTAACTTTATCCACCTGCGGGATGCTGGTGACCCTGTGGAAAACGCCCGGGTTTACGATGAGCAGGGTGCGGATGAACTTACTTTTTTAGACATCACGGCTTCCTCCGAACGTCGCCAGATCATCCTCGATGTAGTCCGCCGCACCGCCGAGGAGGTTTTCATGCCGTTGACCGTGGGTGGAGGGGTAAGAAGTCTGGATGACATCCGGGAATTGCTGCAGGCAGGGGCTGATAAGGTTTCCATAAACACGGCAGCTGTGCAGAATCCAGACCTTGTTCAGGAGGCAGCGGAAAAATTCGGGAGCCAGTGTATTGTCGTGGCCATCGATGCCAAGAGGAGGCCAGCAGAACCGGATTTATGGGTGCAGGCGGATGAAGTCATAAGAGCAGGCAACGGCCATGAGTTGGCTGCGCTCAGTAAGAAACTTTCCTGGGAGGTCTATATTCATGGGGGCCGAACCCCTACCAGAATGGATGCTCTCGCCTGGGCAAGTAAAGCGGAGAAGAACGGGGCAGGAGAGATCCTGCTCACGAGTATGGACCGAGACGGAACGAAGGAAGGATACGACCTCCCTCTAACCCGGATATTCTCCGATGCTTTGAGTATCCCGATCATCGCTTCTGGTGGGGCTGGAACGCTCACCCACCTCCGAGAAGCACTCTTGCAGGGAAGGGCTGATGCAGTTCTGGCCGCATCTGTCTTCCATTACCGACAGAACACGGTGAGAGAAGTTAAGGAATTTCTAAGAAAGAATGGAATTCGGGTTCGGGAAGACTGATCATCTTTGGAAGAAGGACAAGAAGAAGAGAGGAAAGAAATGAAAAAAATTTAATTGTTTTTTAAGAAGATAGGTATTATAATAAATAGTTTAAGGTTTCTTCTAAGAAATTGATAATTCCCATACTAAGCTGATTTTTAGAGACGACCCAGTAGGTCGTCTCCAAATTTTATCCAATATAATGAAATAATTAATATTCTTAACAATGTCCTTCGTCAGGGAGGGAGGGAAAAATGAATGCCGGGGGTAAGAATAAAAGAAGGGGAATCTTTCGAAAATGCCCTCAAACGTTTTAAGAAGCAGTGTGAGAAGGCCGGTATCCTTTCGGAGATCCGCAAGCGGGAGCATTACGAAAAGCCCAGCGTGAAGAGGAAGAGAAAAGCCTTAGCTGCCCGTAAGCGGGCCATGAAGCGTATGCGTATGTACGAAGACTAATCCCGAATGATGCTCAAAGAACGGATTTCCAAAAATTTCAACGAAGCACTGAAAGCCCGGGATGATCGCCAGCTATCCGCCTTGCGCCTTCTGCGGACCGAGATTAAGAGGCGGGAGGTCAGCGGGCAGAAGAAGGAATTATCCGATGCCGAGGTGCTCGAGGCCATCTCTACCCTCGTCAAGCAACGGCGGGAATCCATCCGCCTCTTCCGCGAGGGCCATCGGCCAGACTTGGCGGAGAAGGAGGAAGAAGAACTCCAAATCCTCCTATCTTACCTCCCTCAACCCTTTTCCCAAACCGAGATCGAGGCACTCATCGACCAGGTCATCGGAGAAACCCAGGCCACCGGTCCCAGAGACCATGGCAAGGTGATGAAAGCGGTCATGACCAGGGTCGCGGGCAGGGCGGAAGGGAAAGCGGTCAGCGACATCGTCAAACAAAAATTATCCAAACTGGCGAGTTGAGCATTCTTCTTGGACATCTCGCTTTCTAACAATCCCGAGACCCTGACATCGTTCCGGCATAGGGGAACCGGGAGGGAGCTTTAATTTTTCTTTCTCAGCATCGAGCAAGCAACTCCTTTGGCCGCAGCGGTGGTGTGTTGACCGGCCGCGGCGAACGGAGGCGGCCAATACCCATATCCCAACCTTCATTACTCAACCAGCGAACATCCTTCGCCGTTTACTCTGGACCGCATCGTTGTGGGGAAGCGACTTTGGGGGCATCTCTTTAGGCTCGAGATGGTCGCCGGATGATTGGTCCCGGCGGCCTAAGGCAGGTCCATGGAGGAGCGGGCGCTCCGCGTTTTGGAGTTTCATCAGTTCCGGCAAATCTTGAAGGCCTATGCCTCATCTGAGGTGGGCCAGGCTCTCTGCCTCACCTTGCAGCCGTCCTGGGAGAAAGGACAGGTGGAAAGCCTGCTGCGGGAGGTCGCCGAAGCTGCGGACATCCTCAAGGAAGAAGGGGACATCCCCGTGGAAGGAGTCCACGAAGCTGGACCCCTTTTGTCCCGCGCCCGGGCGGCAGGGGCCTGTCTGCTTCCCGAGGACCTTCTGCTGCTACGGAGCACGCTGGGGGCGGCTGGCCGGGTCAAGCAGTTCCTGCGAAATACGAGGGGGCATCATCCGCTCATGAAACAACGGGCGGCGGAGGTCCCTGAATTGAGGGATCTGCATACGGAACTTTGTTCGGCCATCGGTCCCCGCGGAGAAATTCTGGATTCGGCCAGCCCAGAGCTCGAGCATATTCGCCAGCAGATCTCCGGCACCCGGGCCCGCATCCGCTCCGCACTGGAAGGATTATGGGTCCAGGAGTATTTTCGGAAGATCTTCCAGGAGCAGATCATCACCCTGCGCAACGACCGCTATGTCGTGGCTGTAAAAGCGGAGTACAAGAACACCCTTCCGGGCATCATCCACGATCAATCGCAGTCCCGGGCCACTTATTTCATCGAGCCCTTCTCCACAGTGGAGGAAAACAACGAGCTGAGCTTGCTCCTGAAGGATGAAAAAGAAGAAGAGCGCCGCATCCTCCTCGCGCTGACCGACCGGGTTCGAGAACTTTCTGCCCAGATTTCCCAGGCCGTGGAGGTGCTTGGCCGCCTGGACTTAGTCTTTGCCAAAGCCAAATGGGCCAGGGCTTTGAGGGGGACCATCCCTTTGCTCAATGATCAGGGTCGCTGGCACCTGCGGGATGCCCGGCATCCCCTGCTCGACCCCCCAGGCGTAGTCCCGATCGACCTCTACTTGGAAAATGGAAAGACCACTTTAATCATCACCGGCGCCAACACCGGCGGAAAGACCGTCGCCCTGAAGACCCTGGGCCTCCTGACGTTATTGACCCACTGCGGAGTCCCCATTCCGGCTGGCGAAGGCAGCGATGTCGCCGTCATCAAGAAAATCTTCGCAGACATCGGCGATGAGCAAAGTCTGCAAGAGAATCTGAGCACTTTTTCCGCCTGGGTACTGACGATTTCCAAGATCATGAAAGAAGCAGACCCCTCCTCTCTTGTCCTGTTAGATGAGGTCGGCGGGGGAACGGACCCCACCGAAGGAGCCGCCTTAACCATGGCTTTGATCGACGGATTGCGGGCCCGGGGGGCAAAGACCGTGGTGACGACCCATCTTCATTTGCTCAAGGCCTACGGAGCCATCCATCCCGACGTGGTCAATGTGTCGGTAGAGTTCAACCCGGATACTCTGCGCCCTACGTATCGCTTGATATACGGCCGGCCAGGGGAGAGCTACGCTCTTCTCATGGCGGAGAAATGGGGCATTCCCCATGAGTTCATCGAAAGAGCCAACGCCTACCTGGGAGAAGGGGACCGAAAGGTCGGGGAGTTGCTCCAAAGCCTGGAGCGAACCCAGCGAGAGCTGGAAGAAAAAAAACAGCAAGCCGAACGGATAAAGCAAGACGTAGAGGTCGCCCGGGAGAAAGCCGAGGACGTCTGGCAACGGACGCGGATGGAGGAAGAAAAAATTCTTTCCCAGGCCCGGGAAGAAGCCCAGATGCTGGTCCGGCAAGCCAAAGAAAACCTCCGCGGGCTGATCAACGAGTTCAAGGCCAGGGGGCGAACGGATGTGCACCATCTCGCCCAAAAAATCAAGGCGGAAGAGGAGCAAATCAGCCATTGGGCCCGGAGAGAGAAGCTCGAGGGTTTGCCCAAAAGCTCCAGAGAAAACACCCAGCAAGAATTGGAAGCGACCGGAGACGGAGAGTGCTTGGGCCGGTGGAAAGGTGCTCTGGCGCTGAAGGCGGGGAAAGCCAAGGACGCCGGGCCAGCGCCCCGCCCCAGTCTTGTCCACTACCAAATCCCTGCTGCTGCCCAGGAGCTGAAAGTCATTGGCTTGCGCGTGGAGGAGGCCCTTCCTCTCGTAGACCGAGCCATTGATGAAGCATTTCTGGCGGGTTTAAAGGAATTGGAAGTCATCCATGGCGCAGGGACTGGGCGGCTGCGCAAAGCGATCCGCGAACACTTGCGCGAGCACGCCCTTGTAAAGGCCTTTCTGCCTGGGGGGCCGGGGCGGGGCGGCGATGGGGTCACTGTGGTGG
>CAYQWO010000364.1:0-4331 GCA_964421095.1 uncultured Syntrophaceae bacterium | reverse complement strand
GTCCACCGGCGGGTGCTGTACGCCATGTACGACCTCTCCAATGACTGGAACAAGGCCTACAAGAAGTCCGCCAGAATCGTCGGGGACGTCATCGGTAAATACCACCCCCATGGAGACATGGCTGTATATGATGCCCTGGTGCGCATGGCTCAGGATTTTTCCCTGCGTTACCCCTTGATTGATGGACAGGGAAATTTCGGTTCCATCGACGGAGACCCGCCAGCGGCCATGCGTTATACCGAGGTGCGCATGGCGCGATTGGCCGGGGAGCTCCTGGCGGATATCGAGAAAGAGACCGTTGATTTCGCCCCGAACTATGACGGGTCCTTGACGGAGCCAGCGATCCTGCCGGCACGCATCCCCAATCTGTTGGTGAATGGATCCTCGGGGATTGCCGTTGGGATGGCCACCAACATCCCCCCGCACAACCTACGGGAAGTAATCGATGCCGTGATCGCGGGGATCAACAACCCCGAGATCTCTTCCGAAGAATTGCTCGATATCATGCCGGCACCCGATTTCCCCACAGGCGGATTTATCCTGGGACGGACGGGGATCCGGGAGGCCTACCTGACGGGCAAGGGAATGATCCAGCTGCGGGCCCGAGCGCTGATTGAACGTCAGAAGAGGACGGAGCGCGAGTCCATTGTGGTCACCGAGATTCCCTACCAGGTGAATAAGGCCAAACTTCTGGAAAAGATCGCCGAACTGGTACAAGATAAAAGAATTGAAGGCGTCGCTGACTTGCGGGATGAGTCCGACCGGGAGGGGATGCGCATCGTCATCGACCTCAAGCGCGATGCCGTGGCCCAGGTGGTCCTCAACCAGTTGTTCAAGCACACCCAGATGCAGGCCACCTTTGGCATCATCCTGCTGGCGATCGTCCAGGGGCAGCCGCAGCTGCTCAATATCAAGGAACTGCTCCAGCACTTCATCAACCACCGCAAGGAAGTCGTAACCCGCCGCAGTCAGTTTGAGCTCGCCAAAGCCGAAGCCAATGCCCACATTCTGGAGGGATTGAAAACCGCCCTGGACCACCTGGACCGAGTCATCTCCCTGATCCGCTCCTCCAAAACTCCCAAGGATGCCCGAGAAGGCCTGATGGCTAAGTTTCTGCTCTCGGAAGCCCAAGCCCAGGCGATTTTGGAATTGCGCTTGCAACGGCTGACCAACCTGGAGCGGGAGAAGATCAATGAGGAATATAAGGAACTCATCAAGCTGATCGCCGGCCTGCGCGAGATCCTGAGCAATGAGCGACTGTTGCTGAACCTGATCATCGAAGAGCTGCGGGAGGTCCGGGAGCGGTACGGGGATGATCGGCGGACCCAGATCATCGAGGAAGCGCAGGAGATTCACCTGGAGGACCTGATTGTGGAAGAGGACATGGTGGTCACGATCAGCCATTCCGGGTACATCAAGCGTAATGCCATCAGCCTCTACCGCAGCCAGAAGCGCGGCGGCCGGGGCAAGATGGGCATGACCACTAAGGAAGAGGATTTTGTCGAGCACCTCTTCATCGCCTCCACCCACAGCTATATTCTCATCTTTACGGACGCTGGCAAAGTATACTGGCTGAAAGTCCACGAGATCCCCCAGGGCGGGCGCATGACCCGCGGGAAGGCCATTGTCAACCTGCTGAACATTTCCGGGCAAGAAAAGATCACCGCCATCCTTCCCGTTCGCGCTTTCGAGGCGGGCAAGTACGTGGTCATGACCACGAAGAAGGGGGTGGTCAAGAAGACCGACCTGATGTCCTACAGCCACCCGCGGACCGGGGGAATCATCGCTTTAACGCTGGACCCGGGGGATGATTTAATCTCAGCCGGGCTCACGGATGGAACGAAGGAGATCCTGCTGAGTTCCCGGGAAGGCAAGGCCATCCGCTTTGCCGAGGAAGAAGCCCGGACGATCGGGCGTACAGCGAGGGGCGTCAAAGGCATCACCCTGAGAAAAGATGACTTTCTGGTCTCTATGGACATCATCCTTCCCGGAGCCCCGGGAGCTTCGATTCTATCCGTGACAGAAAACGGATTTGGCAAGCGCTCCCTGATTGAAGAATATCCCCTCCAGAGCCGGGGCGGAAAAGGGGTGATCACCATAAAGACGAGCGCCCGCAACGGGAAGTTAGTGGGAACCCAGCAGATCACCGAGCAGGAGGAAGTGATGCTCATAACCGATCGGGGGAAAATCATCCGGCTGCGGGGGGAGGAGATTTCGGTGATCGGGCGGAACACGCAGGGTGTGAAGCTCATCGTGTTGGAAGCCGGGGAGCGAGTAATGGCCATAGCCCGGCTGGCCGAGCGGGAGGAGGAACCGGGGAGCCAAGAGCTGGAGGGGGGTTCAGAGGAAGCCTCCGAAGAAAACCAAGGAGAGGAAAGATCCTGATTCATGGAGGCGCTCCGGGCTGGGAAAAAGCGAATCGGGGTCATTGGGGCTGGAGGCTGGGGAACGACCCTAGCCAACCTCCTGGCGGAACGAGAGTTTGTGGACCTCTGGGTTTTTGAAGAGGACCTCTGCCGCGCCATGACCCGTGACCGGGAGAATAAAATCTTCCTGCCCGGAGTCCGGCTCGCGGAAGGGATTGGCTTAACCCACTCTTTGGAAGAGGCCTTTACGGGCAAGGACATTCTGGTCTGTGCGCTCCCTTCGCATGTTGTACGGGAAATTTTTTCCAAAGCGCAGCCCTACATTCAGGATGATATCCTAATCGTCAGTGCCACCAAGGGGCTGGAGAATAGGTCCCACCAAACCGTCTCCCAGGTGTTACGAGAAAGCATGGGCAGCATCCGGAAAGTGGAGATTGCCTGCCTCTCCGGTCCGAGCTTTGCCAAGGAAGTTTCCCGCAAACTGCCAACCGCCGTGGCCGTGGCTGGGACGAATCCTGAGGCGGCGCGCCAAGCCCGAGACCTTTTTTCGCGTCCTTACTTCCGGGTCTACACCAACCCCGACCTGATGGGTGTAGAACTGGGCGGAGCCATCAAGAACGTCATGGCCATCGCGGCCGGAGCCGCGGATGGTCTGGGCTTCGGCCACAGCTCCCGGGCGGCGCTGATCACCCGGGGACTGGCCGAGATGAGCCGGTTGGGAGTAAGAATGGGAGCGGATGCGCGGACCTTCTCCGGTTTGGCCGGCCTGGGAGACCTGGTCCTTACCTGTACCGGCGACCTGAGCAGGAATCGCTCCCTGGGTCTGGAACTGGGGAAAGGGCGGCCCCTTTCTGCAATCCTGGGGGAAATGAGGATGGTGGCCGAGGGGTTCCGGACAACGAAAGCGCTGCGGGAATTAGCCAAACAGCTGGAAGTGGAGATGCCCATCACCGAGAAGGTTCATGAGATTCTGTATGAAGGGAAAGACCCCCGGGAGGCCGTGGTGGAGCTGATGTCCCGCCACCCCAGGTCTGAATGGGAGCGATTTTAAACCCGGGCAGAAAATCCACCTCTGCGGAGCAGATGGAAAGGAAGAAAAGGGAAACTTTCCTAAACGCTATGGTTGAGGCAAGAGAGAGGGAAAGTTCTCCAGAAGACCTTGAACCAGCCTTCTGCCCAGGGCTTCGATAGAGCTGGTCGGGCCGCTTACTCTGCCTTCGGCCATCCAGATCACGGAGCCTCTTTCGGCTTCCAGCAAGCTCAACCTCAGCCTCATCTGGCAGGTACCCTGATGGTAGGTCGGGAGGATCCGGTACTCATACCCCCGTCCATTCCATACATCCCAGAGGGGAAATTCTTTGGAGCGAAGAAAGGATTTCTCCACCCGGTATTCCAGTATGGTTCCCACCAGAAAAAGCTTGGCCTGCAGGCGCTCATTGACCTTCATGAGGGAGGAGGGGGCCGAAAGTAAAATCTGAGGCCTTAGGTCGAGTTCCTCCAGCACTTGAGATGTGGCGGAGGCCTGAATGAGGGTACATCCTCTCCTGGCCAGTAGGTCCTGAAGCGGTATAATCAGGTTAGATCCAGATTCGGGGAAACCGGGAAAATCCTGGATGGGCAGGAGGGCAATCGGCTGGAGACTCTTGAGATCCACGTTTCGGCCGTTAACTTTCGCCAAGTCCATTTTGTAAAAGCACCCCGGGGCCAGGATATTTAGGCTGAAGATCAAAGCGGCGCCGAAAATTTTTGATTTGCCGAGCGGCCAAGGCAAGAGCTTGCCGCTCGGAGAAAAAACCGCTAAAATAACGCATCTGGCCGAGAACATAATTTATTAAACTCCGGAACGAAAATCCTGTCAAGGAGGGGAAGTCTGCATGCCCATTTATGAGTACCTCTGCCGCGATTGCGGAAAAGTTTCCAGCTACCTGGTAATGAACATTCGGGAGTCTTTCCAGGCGAGGTGCA
>CAYQWO010000363.1:2626-4337 GCA_964421095.1 uncultured Syntrophaceae bacterium | reverse complement strand
TACCCTGGAAGTCATTGATCTGTACCTGCGCGCGCCTGTTCTCTACTCGAAGGTTTATTATTTCCGTTTCAGGGATTTGCTTTCTTAAAATCATCCACCAGGAGATTGAGTAATTTGGCCAGAATCTCGTAGGTTCCGAGGAGTGGATCTCTTCCCGAGAAGACCGCGGTATTTTCCCAAACCTGAGAAAACGCCGGAAAATTTCCCTGGGGAGATAAAACGATCACCGCCCGATCAATGTGTACGCCGATCGTTCCGTAATAAAGGTCTTCTTTCTGTCGCTTGTGTAAGATGATGCGCACGTAAAGCGAAGGGCCTTCCTTTCCGTCGAGGGGAATATGGGGGAGAAAGGTCTGGAGGAAGGCGACGACCTGATTTCGTATCGCCTCTTCGGTCACTCCCGCTGCGCGGGCATCCGGGGTTGGCTTCTCCACGACGAGCTGGAACGCAGAGATGCCCCGCAAACTCCATGCCTTCGGGTCTTCTTGTGCTGGGGAGTTGACCGGAAGCAAACAGAGGAGAAATACGAAAATGAAGCCTGCTTTACCCATTTTCGCCTATTCTTTTTCCTTCATGGCCTCGAGAGCGCGCCTTAAATGCTCGAGCGAGGTGTTCCCGCCCGAGCATATAAGCCCAACTTTCTTCCCCCGCAGTTCGTGGCGGAGGCGGTAGGCAGCGGCCAGAGGGGCCGCACCCGCCGCCTCCGCCAGGCTATGGGCCCGCGCCACCATCCATGCCATGGCCCGCAAAATCTCTTCTTCGGTCACTAGCACAAAGTCTTTTAGAGCTTCCCACAAAATCATCTGCGGCAGAGCGAAGGCTGTCCCCGTGGCCAGGCCCTCCGCAAAGGTACGGTTGGGAGCTTCTACCAATCTTTTCTGCCGCCAGGACTCGTAGGCTGCTGGAGAGGCTGCGGACTGAACTCCGATCACCCGTATGGCCGCGTTGACGGCGCGGGCCACGATGCAGGCCCCTGCCGCCCCGCTGCCCCCGCCAATGGGCACAATGATGACCTGCAGGCCGGGCTGGTCCTCCAGCATTTCCAGCACTTCTGTAGCCACCCCGGCGATCAATAAAGGCTCATCGCCAGAATGGATGTAGCGGTAGCCATGTTGTTCGGCCAGGCCTTCACAATGCAACCGGGCCTCGTCAAAGGTGGCGCCGTGAAAGATCACTTCCGCCCCCATGCCTTGCATCGCGGCGACCTTTCCGGGGTTCGCTTTTGCCGGGACGACGATTCTTGCTTTAACCCCAAACAACCGGGCCCCAAACGCAACGGACTGTCCATGATTCCCCGTGGAGGCAGCAATCACCCCCCGCGTGCGCTCCTCCGGGCTGAGCTGTGAGATTAAATTGATTCCCCCCCGGACTTTGAAGGCTCCCACCGGTTGATAGTTTTCATGCTTGATATATACCTCGGTACCCATCATGTCGTTAATCGCCGGATAGCTGTGCAGAGGTGTGCGCGCCAGGTAGGGCCGAATCTGCCGCTGCGCCACCAACACATCTTTGAACTCCGGAACTTTCAGTTTTTGATTCGAGATTTCGGATTGCGGATTTTTCATTCTGAATTCCCCGACACGCATATGGCCCCCTCACCCCGCCCTCTCCCCCAGTTTGGGCGAGAGGGGAAGGGTGAGGGGGAAAGATTTTCATGGTTCGAGGGTGCCGAATCACCCGGTCATAATCCGGCCGCGCTGCGGCTACGGTC
>CAYQWO010000363.1:0-2526 GCA_964421095.1 uncultured Syntrophaceae bacterium | reverse complement strand
TTGACCCTCTGGGCTTCTCCTCCCGAGAGAGTAGTTGCTTGTTGGCCCAGTTTGATGTATCCCATGCCCACATCCGCCAGGGTCTGCAGCTTCCCCCGGATCCTGGGGATGTGCTCGAAGAATTTCAAGGCCTGGTCAACGGTCATATCCAGAACATCCCAGATGCTCTTCCCTTTGTACTGCACCTCCAGGGTTTCCCGGTTGTACCGTTTCCCCCGGCAGACTTCACAGGTCACATAAATGTCGGGCAGAAAGTGCATTTCAATTTTGATGATGCCATCGCCGCTGCAGGCTTCGCAGCGCCCGCCCTTGACGTTAAAGCTATACCGGCCCGGCCGGTATCCGCGCGCCCGTGATTCTGGCAGCTGCGCGAACAATTCCCGGATGTATGTGAAGACTCCGGTATACGTGGCGGGATTCGACCGCGGGGTGCGGCCGATGGGTGATTGGTCGATCTCGATGACTTTATCGACCTGCGAGACCCCCAGCAGCTCCCGCACTTTCCCGGGCCTTTCCTTGGAATGATAGATCTTCTGGGCCAGCGCCCGGTAAAGAGTATCCAGAATTAAGGTACTTTTCCCGGAGCCGGAGACTCCCGTCACGCAGGTAAGGAGACCGAGAGGAATTTTTACCGTAATGTTCTTGAGGTTGTTCTCGCTGGCATTGATCAGGGTGAGATGCTTCCCCTGGGGCTTACGGCGCGACCGGGGGAGGGGAATATTCAACCGTCCAGACAGATACTGGCCAGTGAGCGAATTTTCCGCCTGCAACAATTCTTGGGGGGTGCCACTGAAGACCAGCATCCCTCCGTTGGCCCCGGCTCCCGGCCCAAGGTCCAGGACATAATCCGCACTCAAAATCGTTTCTTCGTCGTGCTCCACGACCAGGATGGTATTGCCCAGATCCCTGAGCCGCTTCAATGTCGAGAGCAGCCGGGCGTTGTCCCTTTGGTGTAAACCGATGGACGGTTCATCCAAAATATAGAGCACGCCCACCAGCCCGGACCCAATCTGCGTGGCCAGGCGGATGCGCTCCGATTCCCCGCCGGCCAGAGTCGCCGAAGACCGGCTCAACGTCAAGTAGTCCAGCCCGACATTGACTAAGAACCCCAAACGTTCGGAGATTTCTTTCAGGATGCGGCGGGCAATTTCCCGCTCCCGGACGGATAGCTCCGGGTTCTCGAAGAAAGCCAGGGCTTCCCGGATCGATTTCTCCGTGACCTGGTGGATGTTGAGGCCGTTGATCTTGACGCAAAGGCTTTCCTGGCGCAGCCGCGCCCCCTGGCACACCGGGCAGGGACGGACATTCATGTACCTCTCCATCTCCTCGCGGATGATTTCCGAATCCGTCTCCCGGTAGCGGCGCTCCAGGTTGGGAATGACCCCTTCGAATTCCCGAAAGTAGAAGTGCCGTCGATCGTCCCGGTCATCATAAAACTTGATCTGCTCCCCGTCGGACCCGTAGAGGAGAACCCTCTGCACCTGGGGGGACAGGGTCTTGAAAGGAGCGTAGAGGTCGATGTGGTAATGCTCGGCCAAAGAATCGAGGGTTTGATGAAAATGCATCGAGGTCCGCCCCTGCCAGGGAATGACCGCCCCTTCGCGGATAGAGAGGTCTTTATCCGGAACGATCAAATCCGGATCGAAGTACATCTTCGTACCCAGGCCGTCGCACTCGGGGCAAGCTCCGTACGGGTTATTGAAGGAAAACATTCGCGGGCTGATCTCCGGGTAGCTCACCCCGCAATCCACGCAGGCGAACTTCTCGCTGAAGACCAGTTCTTCTCCCCCCCCGATCTCTACCTTGGCAATCCCCTCCGCAAGTCCGAGGGCTGTCGCCAGGGAATCTGCCAGCCGCTTCTCCGCCTTCTCCTTGACCACCAGCCGGTCCACCAGCACCTCGATGGTATGCTTTTTGTTCTTGTCCAGGAGGATCTCTTCGCTCAGGTCCCGGATGACCTCATCCACTTTCACCCGGGCGTACCCGCTCTTGCGCAGATGATCAAACTCTTTGCGGTATTCCCCCTTGCGGCCCCGGATGATGGGAGCAAGAATTTGCAGGCGCGTTCCGGGAGCCAGGGCCATGACCTGGTCCACAATCTGCTGGACGGTCTGGGACTTAATCTCTTTTCCGCACTGGGGGCAGTGGGGCCGGCCGATCCGGGCAAAGAGAAGGCGCAGGTAATCGTGGATTTCCGTGACCGTCCCCACGGTGGAGCGGGGATTCTTGGAGGCCGTCTTCTGCTCGATGGAAATGGCCGGAGAGAGGCCCTCAATCAGATCCACGTCCGGCTTATCCATCTGTTCCAGGAATTGGCGCGCGTAGGCAGAGAGGGACTCCACATATCGCCTCTGGCCCTCCGCATAGATGGTATCGAAGGCGAGAGAGGACTTGCCCGATCCGGATACCCCGGTGATCACGATCAGTTTATCGCGGGGGATCTCCAGATCGATATTCTTCAGATTGTGCTCCCGCGCTCCCTTGATGATGATCCTATCGCTTCCCATAGCTCAGCCCCTATCCATC
>CAYQWO010000362.1:0-4339 GCA_964421095.1 uncultured Syntrophaceae bacterium | reverse complement strand
TGGGCACTCGTTAAGTGAAAACAATACAATATTTCAGCTGACGAATTTATTACATGAGGACACAGAGATAAGATTGAGCTTATTTGTTTTTTAACTATGAAATTATTCTCTGTGTTCTCTGTGGTTCTAAAAAATCGCTCAATTTAGGTTTTATCTATTAAATCTTGATAATCTGCGTCCAGTAAAATTAATCTTGCGGTTCCAGTATTAGGCAGGCGAGCGGAGGAAGCGTGAGGGAGACAGATTGGGGATAGGCATGAAAGGGGAGGGGATCGACCTTCACCGCGCCTTGGTTCCCGACATTACTCCCCCCGTAAACCGCAGAATCACTGTTGAGTCGTTCCCGGTATCCTCTCCGGCCGGGAACACCGATGCGATAATTGTACCTGGGAACAGGCGTGAGGTTAAGAACGCAGACCAAGTGCTGGTCTTTCCCCCGCCGGAGGTAGGAAACAACGCTGTGCTGGATATCCTGGCAATCGATCCAGGAAAACCCCTGGGGAGAATGGTCCCATTCCCAAAGCGCCGGTTGCTGCTGGTAAAGGTGGGCCAGATCCTCGAAGAATCGCTGAAAACCCTGACGCCTCGGGTCGGCATGCAAATTCCATTCTAAGCTTCGGTCGCAATCCCATTCCGTATCGGGGGCTAACTCGGTACCCATGAATAGAAGCTTTTTCCCCGGATGGGTGTACATGTAGGCCAGCAGCAGACGCAGGTTGGCAAACTTCTGCCACCGGTCCCCGGGCATTTTGGACAAAAGCGAGCCCTTCCCGTGAACCACCTCATCGTGGGAAAGGGGCATGATGAAGTTCTCGCTGTATTCGTAGAGCATGGAAAAAGTAAGGGTGTTGTGGTGGAAGCTGCGGTGGATGGGGTCTTTGCTAAAATACAGGAGAGTGTCATGCATCCACCCCATATTCCATTTGAACCCGAAGCCCAGCCCGCCGAGATGCGTGGGCAAGGTGACCCCCCCCCAATCGGTGGATTCTTCGGCGATGGTAAGACATCCCGGATAGAGACCGTACACGAACTCGTTCAGCCTGCGGATAAAATCGATCGCTTCCAGGTTCTCCCGCCCTCCGTAGGGATTGGGAATCCATTCCCCTGCGGATCGGCTATAATCCAGGTAGAGCATGGAGGCCACGGCATCCACTCGCAGCCCGTCCACGTGATACTTGTCCAGCCAGAACAAGGCATTGGCCAGAAGGAAGTTGCGCACTTCATTTCGCCCATAGTTGAAAATCAAGGTGTTCCAATCGCGGTGTTCTCCCTTGCGGGGATCTTGATGCTCGTAGAGCGCTGTACCATCGAACCAACGCAGACTGTAATCATCTTTCGGGAAATGAGCGGGCACCCAGTCCAGGATCACCCCGATCCCGTTCTGGTGGCAAGTATCTACGAAGAATTTGAAATCATCCGGGGTCCCGTAACGGCTGGTGGCCGCATAGTAGCCGGTGACCTGGTAGCCCCAAGAAGCGTCCAGCGGGTGTTCGGCCACGGGCAGCAGTTCGATATGGGTGAAGCCGAATTTTTTGGCATGCTCAACCAGCAGGGGAGCGATTTCCCGGTAAGTGAGCCAGCGATTTCCTTCTTCGGGCAGACGCTTCCATGATCCCAGGTGAACTTCATAAATGGCCATGGGTTCCTGGCGAGGATTCCGGGCCGCCCGGGCCCGCATCCACTCTCCATCTCCCCAAGAGTAGCCCTCGAGGTCCCAGACAACGGAAGCTGTACGGGGGCGCAGTTCCATAACGAAAGAGTAAGGGTCGGATTTTACCCGCAGGCTGCCGTCGGCTGCCCGGATCTCATATTTATAACGCGCTCCCGCTGTTACCCCTGGCAGGAAAATCTCCCAAATTCCGGAAACTCCCAGGGATCTCATGGGGTAGAGACGCCCGTTCCAGAAATTGAAATCGCCGACCACACTCACGCCCCTGGCGTTGGGGGCCCAGACAGCAAAAGACACTCCTAAAATTCCCTCGACTTCTCGAACGTGAGCCCCAAGCCTCTCGTAGAGGCGGTGATGCGTCCCTTCTCCGGAAAGATAAAGGTCCATCTCCCCTAAAGTCGGCAGGAACCGGTATGGATCAAATTCCTCCCAGGTTGTCCCATCGCGAAATCGGAAACGAAGCTGGTAGAAAAAAGGCCAGCGCTGTCCCCTGACCTCGGCGGCAAAAATTCCTCCGGGGTGGATCAGCTTCAGCGGAAACACCTGTCCGTTTTCCAGGCAGACCTCCCCGCCGACCGCATCAGGATGAAGCGCCCGGATGATCACGCTCGGGCCGGGCGATTCATCCTGCGGGTGAGCACCCAGGATGCTGTGGGGATCATGGTGCTCCCCGCGGAGCAGGCGGTCTAATTCTTTCCGGGCTGGTTTCTTCAGGGGTTCCTTTTTGCGCATGCCTCATTTTCCCGTTTCACACTTTAGTCCGGCCCGGTGCAGTCAGGCTGGCAGGTTACGAATGAAAGCCGCCGTCTCCTCGGGGAGGGCGCTGTTGATAAAAATTCCCGTCCCCAGCTCAAAGCCCGCGGGGGTGACCAGGCGGGGCAAGATTTGCAGGTGCCAGTGAAAGTATTCCTCGTGCTCATCCTTGGTCGGGGCGGTGTGGATGATATAGTTGAAATCCGGGTTGTTCAGCCCCTTATACAATTTCAAAAGCGTTGTTTTGAGCACCCCGGCGAATTCTTTCGCGTCCGCCATGGATATCCAGCCGAAGGAAGATTGATGCTCCTTGGGGAGGATCCAGGTCTCAAAGGGCGCGCGCGAGGCAAAAGGGTGGAAAGTGACGAAGCGATCGGTTTCCTGGATCAAGCGGGTGGGCAATCGCAGGCCTTCCCGAATAATGTCGCAGTAGACACAGGTCCCGTCATCATCAAAATGACTGGCTGCCTTCTCGAAACGGTGCCGGATGCTGAGGGGAACGATCGGTGTGGCGACCAGCTGAGAATGGGGGTGCTCGAGCGAGGTCCCGGCACCCCGGCCGTGATTCTTGAAGATGATGATGAGTTTAAAGCGAGGGTCTTCCCGCAGAGCCAAGTACCGTTCCCGGTAGGCGACTAGAATCTCCTCCACCTGCTTATTTTCCATAAGAGCAATGTCTTGGTTATGTTGGGGAGATTCGATGATCACCTCGTGCTGGCCCACCCCGTCCATTTTCCGGAAGAGGCCATCTTCTTCCCTGCGGGAGAGACTTCCGTCAGGAACGAGAGCGGAAAACTTATTCGGCACGACTCGCACCCACCAGCCGGGACCGTTGGGCGGTCCCCCCCTGCGGTACGCCATGATCTCGGGTGGGGTCATGTTTTCGTTGCCGGGGCAGAAGGGGCAGTCTTCCTTATATTCTGGAAGAGAAGGCGGGGGAGCGGTCTTTATAAAGTCGTGGGGCCTTTTTGCCCGCTCGCGCGCGATGATTACCCACTGTTTCGTAGCTGGGTCCTGTCGTAACTCGGGCATGGAAAACCTCCCTTTTTCTGCCCATCCAGGTTTCTGTGGTCAGCGATCTTCTTCCCGATCCTTACGGGGATTTTTTCAGACGATCGATCTCCGCCTTGGCTTTCTGCAGCTCTTCCCGGGTCGCCGCCAATTTCTCTTCCTCAGCTTTGAGCTCACTGATCGCCTTGGCCAGCTCCGCATACGCTCGGGCTAAGCGAGAGGCCTGGTTGAATTTCAAGCCGTCCTTAAACTGCCGGGCAGCATCGGCCGTTTTTAAAAGATCTTCCGCCTGCTGGAGAGTCTCTAAGGCGTATCTGTCGGCTTTGGCCTTCCGGGCCGCGTGTATAGCCGCCTTGGCCTCGGCAAATTCTTGTTCTTGAGAGGCGTTAATCCCTTGGGCACTGGCGTACCCTACCAAAGAGGAGATCAGCAGAAGAGAGCAAAAAGCCACTGTCAAAAAAATGAACCTCTTACCAAACATCCTAACCTCTCCACAGTGGGGCAGGCGCATTTATCCCTGCCCCGATGGGCTGATTATAGCGAGGAGGCGAGGAGGAATCAAAGAAAAAAATGAGAAACACCTGGAGGATAAAAAAAGAAAAACTTCACCCCCGGAAGGCCCTCCCAAATTTCTGGAAAATTCAAGAGGGCCACCTTCAGGGGCCGTAAAACCTAACCTTTTTCGATGATCGCGCCCCGCTTGCTAAATGCTACAGCAATTCCCAAGAGAATGAGGCAGACGGTGACGATGCCCATCCTCACGCCGAAGGGAATATTGCCGATTACCAGGGGAGCGATGAGGATTCCTACTAAGTTCATGATTTTTATCATGGGGTTCAAGGCGGGACCGGCCGTGTCTTTTAGCGGGTCTCCCACCGTATCCCCCACGACTCCCGCCTTGTGCGC
>CAYQWO010000361.1:0-4349 GCA_964421095.1 uncultured Syntrophaceae bacterium | reverse complement strand
GAATGGCTGTGACGGTGGTGAAGACGGCCAGGACCAGGATCGTCAACGCTATGGGGCGGGTTACCAAGATTGAAGGGTCTCCTCGCGACATGGCCATGGAACGCCGGAAATTCGACTCCATCATGGTGCCCAGGATCTGGGCCAACACCATCGGTGAGACCGGGTAGTCGTAGCGCATCATCAGGTATCCGAGGAATCCGAAAAATACGCAGGTGGCCAGGTCGTAGAGGACATTGTTAATGGAATAAGACCCAACCATGCAGGCGATGAAGATCAGCGGGATTAAGTACCGACGGTCGATGTTGATGACTTTGGCAAAGAACCGGGCAAAGGTGAGTCCCCAGATTACGAACACCAGATTGGCCATGATCATGCCGCCAAAGATCTGATGGACGAGTTCAGAGTGGTCGCGGAACAGGAGAGGGCCGGGCTGCAGGTTATGGATGGTCAGCGCCCCCATGAGGACTGCGGTGGCCGCATCTCCCGGCAGTCCCAGCGTGAGCATGGGCAGCATGTCACCACCGGTGCTGGCGTTCTCTGCCGTCTGAGGGGCAGCCACACCCTCCAAAATGCCGGTGCCGAACAGCTCAGGATGCTTGGAGGTTCTTTTGGCTTCGGCGTAGCTTACAAAGCAGGAAGTCTCAGCGCCAATGGCGGGTGTGATCCCCACGATCAGGCCGATGATGCTGGAGCGGACGAAGGTAACCGAGCATTCCTTCAGTTCCCGCAGTTTGGGCAAGATATTCTGCAAAACCGCATTCATCTTCGGGGCTGTAAGGATGGTCTCCACCTGGCGAAATCCTTCGGAGAGGGCAAAAAGCCCAATCAGCATTGGTACAAAAGAGAATCCCCCAGTTAGCTCAACGAATCCGAAGGTGAACCGGGGGAACCCTCCTATGGGATCGAGGCCAATCATGGCGATGAGAAGTCCGACGGCGCCTGAGATAAAGCCCTTCAACGGAGACTTGCCGGCCAGGGTGACTGTAACGGAGAGCCCGAATACAGCCAGGGCAAAATACTCGGGTGCACTGAAACGCAGGGCGAAATTAGCCAAGATGGGAGCAAAGAAAGTTAGGCAGATCGCCGTAAAGGTCCCACCGATGCCCGAGGCCACCGTGGCGATGCCGATCGCCTTGCCGGCTAAGCCCTTCTGGGCCAGCGGAAATCCATCGAACACGGTCGCGGCCGCGGCTGGCGTCCCCGGTGTCTTAATCAAAATGGAGGCGATGCCGCCCCCATATATCGCCCCCGTGTAGATTCCCAGGAGCATCACAATTCCCGTAATCGGGTTCATCCCGAAAGTAAAAGGAACCAGCAGGGCGATTCCCATGGTGGCCGTAAGCCCGGGAATGGCTCCGATAATGATGCCCATGAAGGAGCCTAAGACCAAGGCTACAATATTGTACCCCGTCAGGACCGTGGCAAAACCCCGGAGCAGAAGGTCGAGGTTGACCATCGGAGAATCTCCCGAAGTTCTCCCTATTTGAACAAGCCCTTCGGCAAGGGCACGTTCAGGAGGGTGGAGAAGATCCCGTACATTGCGGCCGGAACAACGATGGCAAACAGGATCAAGCGAGGCCAGCGGCGCTCCCCCACCACCCAGACGAATAGCAGCATGTATAAAAAGGTTGTACCGATGAATCCGACCCGTTCCACAGCGAACACGTACATGCCGGTGAGTATGGCTACTGATGAAACGCGCCGGAGGTCCGCACCTCCCAGTCTTCTCTCCAGCGGGAGCGCCCGGCCGGTCAATGCTCGGAATAGTAGCAGCCCGGAGGCAAATAGTAGGCAGGTGGCGACTCCTCGCGGGATCAGGGAGGGGCTCCCGATCAGGGCTTCCACGGGCCATCTTCCCGATTCGTAGAAGACGTAAAAACACATGGGGGCGATCATCAGAGCAGCTAAGATGTCCCCCTTCTTCATGCTCAAATTGGCCATGGAAGCTCCGAGATGCGTTCGGGTTAACAGGTATATTCGGGGGGAGAGCATGCGCCCTCCCTCCCGGTGTGATTACCCGAAAGCGAGGCTACTTCTTCTTCAGCAGACCAACCATGTCGAGGACGGGTTCCAGTGTTTTCTCTATGTTGGCTAAGAACTCTTCGAACTGATCGTATTCGAGGTACATGCGGGGCAAGGCCAGATCATCCATCAGCTTGATGTAATCTGGATCTTGTGCGGCCTTGCGGAACCCATCGCGCAGAACCTTGAGCACCTCGGGTGGCGTCCCCTTGGGTACGCCGAGTCCGCGCCAGTCAAGGACCGGATTCTCGATCGGGTAGCCGGCCTCCCCCACGGTGGGCACGTCAGGGAATGCCGGATGCCTGGTCACATTGTTGACGGCTAAGATCCGGACCTGCTTCGTTTTGTAGAACTGGAGCACCTCGTCCATACCCGTCGCGGCCACACTGATGTGTCCGCCGACCAGGGCAGTGCGAGTGGGTGCGGCCCCGTCAAATGGTACATAGGTGAACTTCAGGTTCAAATTTTTCGCCAGGGAAGCTAAAGCAAGATGCCAGGATTGGCCCGGGCCGGCATGGCCGGCGGTCACCACACCGGGATTGGCCTTGGTATATTCCACCAGGTCTTTCAGGGTTTTGAACGGGGAATCGGCCTTCACGGAAATTCCGGCCGGGCTGCGGTTCAGGAGCGCGATCAGGTCGAAGTCCCGGTAGGAGATCTCAGCGAGGCCCATGAGCCGATACGCGCTCAGGTGGAAGGTGATCACGCCTACGGTGTATCCGTCCGGCCGGGAAGTTGCCACTGAGTTCATGCCGATGGCGCCGGTGCCGCCAACGCGGTTCACCACGTTCAGGTTCACCCCAAAATATTTCTTGGCATTTTTCGCCAGAGTGCGAGCCAGGGTGTCTGTCCCGCCACCCGCTGCCCACGGGCAAACTAGGGTGATGTCCCTTTCCGGGAAGCTCGCTGCTGGTGCTGAGGATGGCAGCACCAGGGCCAAAGCGAGAATCCCCACCAGCACAACACTGAGCCTTTGCAACATAACAGCCTCCTTTCGGTGTGCCGGCTACCCGGCCCACGCTATGAAGTATTTCCAACGCTACCCACTGGCATTTGGTTGAGAGGAGCATAGGATAAAATTGCCCCGCTGTCAAGGCAGGAAGTACCCTTGGTAAATTCCCCAATGATAATTCTGCTTGTTGATATAAGTACAATTTTTTGTTAAGGTATCATGGCCGCAATTGAGATGATGAGCCCCGATCGACTTTTTGAAGGAGAGACCTGACCATGAAGATTACGGACGTAAAAAGTCACGTTCTCCAGTACCCTCTCGATAAAGAGCTGGGATATTCCCAAGGATATTTTGACCGCCGGACCGCTCATATTGTAGAAGTTTTCACTGATGAAGGCCTTCGGGGAGTCGGCGAAGCTTATGGAGGGGGGCAGGTAGCCCTGGCTAACAAAGCGATTGTGGAACGAGTGATTCGCCCGATGATTCTTGGGGAAGATCCCCTGGACCGGGAGAAGATATGGTACAAAGTTTACAATTCTTTGAGGGATCACGGGCAAAAAGGAATGCCGATGCAAGCTTTGTCCGGAATCGACATTGCCCTCTGGGATATTGCCGGTCGTTATCTGAAGCAGCCGCTATACAAGCTTCTGGGCGGAGCCTTTCGTCAATCCATCCCAGTCTATGGCTATGGCATGATGCTGCAGCGGATCCCGGAACTCGATAAATCTTTCGCCCGCGAAAGCACCCGGATTGTAGAGGCTGGCTATAAGGCGATGAAGATGAAGATTGGCCTGGGGCCTCGCCAGGACATCCAACTGGTCAAGGCGGTGCGGGAGGCCATCGGACCGGATATCCTTCTCATGGCGGATGCCAACCATGCTTACACCGCCCGGGAAGCCATTCCGCTCGGCCGGGAATTGGAGCGGCTCGGAGTCTTCTGGTTCGAAGAGCCTGTGGCCCCCGAAGATCATCAAGGGTACAAGGAGGTCTGCACGGCCTTAGACATGGCCATCGCTGGCGGGGAGGCAGAGTTTACCCGCTGGGGTTTCCGCGATCTTATTGCTGGCCGATGCGTTGACATCCTCCAGCCAGAGACCTGCGGCCTGGGCGGGATTACAGAGTATGGCAAAGTTTTGGCGCTGGCCCATTCTTACTTCATCCCCGTGGTGAATCACGTCTGGGGTTCGGCCGTGGCTGTAGCTACAAACCTGCATCTTCTTGCGGCCATGCCCGACCTTCCTGGAGCCGCAGAGCCCGTACAGCCGATGCTGGAATATGACACGACGCCCAATCGGTTCCGGGAGGAACTGCTGGTCAAGCCCTTAGCCATTCCCGAACAAGTAAAGCAAAACGGTGGTTGGGTTTCCCTTCCCCC
>CAYQWO010000360.1:0-4357 GCA_964421095.1 uncultured Syntrophaceae bacterium | reverse complement strand
ACTTTCATCCCTTAATCCTCAGCACACCGGACAATTCATTTAATTCTCGCCAAAGATCTTTACAATTATTATTTGGTTGACATGTCTTATTTCATTTGGTACGAAAAACAATCCTTTTTGCTCGCGGGGCTCCAAATTTACACTTCAAACTGGACCCAACGGACTGTTGCGGAAGAGTCGCCCTGAAAGGAGGACGAAGGTATGGACTTACATATGAGAAACAAGGTAGCCATCGTAACGGGTGGAGCCTCGGGGATTGGAGAAAAGACGGCAGAGTTCTTTGTCCGGGAGGGAGTCAAAGTTGTAGTGGCAGATGCAAACAAGGGGAGGATCGAGAAGACCGTCGGTTTCTTGGGCGGCATCGGAGGAGAAGTAAAAGGAATTTATTGTGATGTGACCGATGAGAAGATGGTCTCCCAGATGGTGCATCAGGCCGTTGCCGATTTCGGGACGCTGGATTTCTTGGTCAACAGCGCGGGCATCGGCGGAATGATGAAATCCTTGGAAACTGCGGAGCGGGCGGAGTGGCAGCAAATCTTAGAGGTGAATCTTATCGGCTCGATTTATTGTTGCAAGGCCGTGATGCCGATTCTGCGGGAGAAAAATGAGGGGCGGATCGTGAACATCGCCTCCGAGGCTGGGGTATCCGGGGAAAGAGGCCTGGAAATTTACGCCGCCTCCAAGGGAGGAGTGATCGCGCTGACCAAATCTTTGGCCAAGGATTTGGGCCGGCATAATGTTACGGTAAATGCTGTCGCTCCAGCTTTTGTACACTCCCCGATGACGGCCTACCTTACGCCCGAGTTGGAAAAAAAATGGCTCAAGATGTATACCATCAAGAGGTTGGGAGAGACCGGTGATATCGCCAGTATGATTGTTTTCCTCTGTTCTGACCGCTGTTCTTGGATCACGGGCCAGACCATCTGTATAAACGGGGGGTTTTCCATGAAGTAGGAAGAAAAAGGACTCCGCTATCTTTCTTTTCAACGCCGGAGGGCTCTCGGCCTTTCCTGCAAGGTAACCTTGATGTCCCTAAATTTCCCGTCTCGTAACACTGTCAGATGGATCGTCTCCCCTGGCTTGCGTTCCCGCAGGTGTTTGATCAGCTCATCGGCATCCTTAATCTCTAACTGATCAATCTCGGTAATCACGTCTCCCCCCACGATAAGCAAGAAATTACCCACCTGGACCTGACGGTTTCCTCCTTTCAAGCCTGCTTTCTCTGCCGGCCCTCCGGGAGTCACCTCAACGACCATCGCGCCCTTTTCGACTTTTAACCCCAATGCTTTCGCAAGTTCGGGAATCACGGGCTGGACACTCGCCCCCAGGTACGCGTAAGAAACATAGCCCTTACTGATCAGTTGGGGGATAATGCGTTTGGCCGTGTTCACCGGGATGGCGAAGCCAATCCCGACACTTCCCCCGGTAGGACTTATGATGGCGGTGTTGATCCCGATCATTTCCCCTTCAGAATTGAGCAGGGGACCTCCAGAATTTCCGGGGTTGATGGAGGCGTCGGTCTGGATCACATCTTCGATCATCGTTCCGACTTCCGAGCGAATCGTCCGGCCCAAAGAGCTGATGATCCCTGTGGTCAACGTGAGGCCCAGGCCGAAGGGATTACCGATGGCCAAGACTTTCTGCCCCACCTGCAGCTTTCGGGAGTCGCCCATAGGGAGAGATTTTAGTTTTTCCGGAGGGGCCTTAATTTTCAGGACGGCCAGATCGTTATCCGGGTCGGTACCCACCAATATAGCTGCCCATTTGCTTCCGTCGGAAAGGGTTACTTCAAGCTTCTGGGCATCCCGGATCACGTGGTTGTTCGTGAGAATATGGCCCCGGCTGTCGATGATCGAGCCAGATCCACTTCCCTCCCGCGGGATGGGGTTAAGAAAAAAGTCCCTGGTGATAACGGTGCTGATGACGTTCACCACGCTGGGGCTTGCTTTTTGATAGATGGCAATGTTGGCCTTTTCATCGTCCGTCAGGGCGGACCCCTCTTTCAGCCCGAAAATTCCAAACAGAAAAAGTGCAAGAATAAAGGAAAAAAATCTTTTCTTCCCTGAGCAGATCATTGCGGCTCCTCCTCTTTCTGGGCATCTAATTTATCAAGCAGAATAACATGATTCATCCGTCATTTCAATCTATTCCATTCTATATTCTCCCGTCTCTTCTTTGGGAAATGGGTAAGTAGGTAAGAATAAGAACGATGAAAATCCGTAGAGGAATTTTAATGAAGGAATAACTGAAAGATCAGAAGGGCCACTCAGGATTTTTCTGCCCACTTCAAATTTTCATCAGCTGTTCTTTTGCGCAAATCTTTATCGCTCGCTTTTCAACTTTGCCTTCTTCAATCTGGAAAGCGCAAATTTCGGGAACCCGCCGATCCCTTAAAGAAATAATCAAGATAAGGGAATCGGGATAAAAGGCGAGATCGACATCCCGTGGGGAGGGATAAGGAGGAGAATGTGGGTGAGAATGATAAATGGCCGATAACTCCAGCCCATCTTCCTCAATCGCCCGAAAAACCCCGAGCTGTTCTTCGGGCTCTAAGCGGTAAGAAAATGGGCTCTTTTCTATATTCCCCAGCGAATAAACCCGGGTGATTTTTCCTTTCTTCCCGGCCAAAATTCCGCAGCACTCCAGCGGGTATTCCCTCCGGGCGTGCTCGATAATTTTATCCAGGAAAACTTCGGGGATGGTGAGGTCTGAGGGGTCTTTTTCCACGTTTTCAGGCAGAGCATATTTGCCGGTAATCAATCTGTTCCTCTACAAGAAAGGATCATCAGCAGCGAAAAAGATGGATATTGGTCCATCAGAAAAGTCTATTCAACGACGTCTTTTTCGATGGGTTCAACTTTTATGCCCAACTTTTTAAGATGCCTTGTCGCTTTTTCGACTTCCCTTTCCTCTCCTTCCAGCTCCAAGGCCACCAGGCCAATTTCGTCCGAAACACTGGCCCCCCGGATATTCGTAACAACTTGGAATTTATGCCCCATTTGATAAATTACGGGTTGTTTGATCAGACGTTGGGGAAAGGTGAGGTAGAGTTTCTTTTTGAGTTTCCTCTTGGCCCCTGCCCCGCCGGCAATCGCCGGAATGACGGAAATCACATTTCCTTTTTCCAGCTTGGTCTCCAGCAGGCTCAGAAATCGGATGTCCTGGTCATTCAAGTAAATATTAATAAATCTCCGCAAGCTCCCCTGCTCATCAAAAAGCCGTTCGCGGAACCCAGGAAATTCTTTCTCTAAATTTTGCAGAACTTCTCCCACCGTCCCGCCAGAAACCTTGACTTCATCCTGCCCGCCGGTCAATTTCCGTAAGGGAGTAGGAATTCGTACCCGGATGCTCATTCTTCCCTCCGCATAGTTAATTTTCTTCGATCCCCGTGTTCTTAACAATGATCGCCCAATCGGTACCGTTTATTTTTTTGACATCCAAAACCTCATAACCTTCGTTCTTTAGACTTTTGGGCACATCGCAGGCTGCTGGCGGGTAATCGACGATCACCCTCAGAACCTTTCCTGATTCCATCTCCTCCAGGGTCAACATGGACTCGATGAAAGTGTAAGGACAGATTTTCCCTTTCAGGTTCAATTCCCTATGAATTTTAATGTGACCGCCGTTATTGATTTCGTCCATTTAGCCCCGATGTGAAGCGGATTCAGTTTCCCAGAGAGGAATCTTTCCGTTTTGGGTTCTCCGTCAAGCTTTCTTTTGTTACCAAACTATCGAACTCGTTCAGTTTGGCATTAATGACCTGCGTTCGGCCCACTTTCCCCAAAATGGCTTCCTGGGTCTTGAGGCCGTTTCCGGTGACGGAAAGAACGATACTCTCTTCCTTGGGGATGATTCCTTTCTCAATCAATTTTTTCGCCACTCCCACGGTCACCCCTCCGGCTGTCTCCGTAAAGATCCCTTCGGTCTCAGCCAGAAGTTTCATGCCCTCAATGATTTCTTCATCACTGACGTCCTCTGCCCATCCCCCGCTCTCTCGAATAGTCTTCAAGGCGTAAAACCCATCGGCCGGGTTGCCAATCGCCAGTGATTTGGCGATCGTTTGTGGTCTTACAGGTTTGATAAGATCTGTCTGGTCTTTCACGGCAGTGGTAATGGGCGCGCAGCCTGTGGCCTGAGCACCGTAGATCCGGCATGCACCTTTTTCCATCAGCCCGATCTTTTGCAGCTCTTGAAAGGCCTTCCAGATTTTGGTGATCAAAGACCCGCCAGCCATGGGGACGACAATATGCCGGGGCAACCGCCACCCCAGCTGCTCGGCGATCTCAAACCCGAATGTCTTGGAGCCCTCCGCATAATAGGGGCGGATGTTGATGTTTACAAAAGCCCAACCGTATTT
>CAYQWO010000359.1:0-4363 GCA_964421095.1 uncultured Syntrophaceae bacterium | reverse complement strand
ATGAAAGGGGCTGCCTCGAATTCAAATTTTCTGGCCAGGTAGCCCACGATTCCAAAAAAGATCATGATATAGATATCGAATACATTATTATTGATCGTGTACACCCCGATCAAGCAGAAAAGGAGGATAAAGGGGAAGAGGATCGGATAGGGGATCCGTAAAAACCTTACCCACATGGGAATGAGCGGCAGGTTCAGGATCAACAACATAACATTGCCGATGTACATGCTGGTTATGACCCCCCAGAAGAGGTCCGGGTTCCGGGTCATGAGCAATGGGCCCGGCGTGAGACCATGGATCAGTAATGCCCCCAGGAGCAAAGCCATCACGACGTTAGAAGGAATGCCCAGGGTCATCAGGGGGATGAAAGCTCCCTGAGCCGCAGCGTTGTTGGCCGACTCAGGGGCGGCCACCCCTTCGATGACGCCGGTGCCAAATTTTTCCGGGTGCTTAGAGAGTCGCTTCTCGATCGCATACGAGGAAAAAGAGGCGATGACGGCCCCCCCGCCGGGAAGAATGCCCAGAAAGAATCCGATGCCGGTTCCGCGCAGGATGGCCCCGATACTTCGCCTCCAGTCCTGAAGGTTGGGGAAGAGCCCCTTGAGGCGGGTTTCGAAGACCGTAACCTTCATCGTCTTTTCGATATTCAGGAGGATCTCGGAGATCCCGAACATACCCATGGCGATCTGCACCAGGCCTACTCCATCCATGAGATCCCGGATTCCGAGGGTGAACCGCTGTATTCCCGTCGTGATGTCGAAACCGATCGTTCCCACGAAGAGACCCAAAACAGCCATGATCAAAGCTTTGAGCATGGAACCCTGAGCCAGAAATGTCAGGACGGTCAGTCCGAGGCACATGAGGGCAAAGTACTCTGGGGCGCCAAACGAGAGAGCAGCCTCCACCAAAGGAGGCGCCAAGAAAGAAAGGCCCAGAACTCCAATAGTTCCAGCAATAAAGGAGCCGAAGGCGGCAATTCCTAAGGCCGGCCCCGACCTTCCCTGCCGGGCCATCTGGTACCCATCCAAACAAGTGACCACTGATGCAGACTCGCCGGGGATATTTACCAGGATCGAAGTGGTAGACCCCCCGTATAGTGCTCCATAATAGATTCCAGCCAGCATGATCATGGCCCCAGTCGGGGACATTCCGTAGGTGACCGGAAGGAGCATGGACATGGCCCCTACAGGGCCCAACCCCGGAAGAACTCCGACCAGAGTGCCCGCGACCGCCCCCAGAAAGGCACACATCAGGTTCGTGGGTTGAAGAACCACGCTGAAGCCATATAGGATGAGTTGAAAGGTTTCCACTCGATCATCCTGGCAGAGGGTTTTTACAGGGGCTCATGCCACCCCAGGGCCAGATCGATCTTAATCTGGTGTTTCTTATCCACGTTCTTCTTGAAGAATTCGGATATTTCTTTATGCGTGGTGATCCACACATCAGGAAATTTATTGATGTAATCAAGGACCTGGCCGAGGGCGTCCATCCGGTACCCTCTTCCGGTGATTTGTGGATGCAAGGTCAGGAGGTAGAAGCCGCTTTCTCGGTAGGCCCAGTCAAATTCCCTCTGCCAGACCCGCACCACCATATCTGGATCGGCCATGCCCCGGCGATAGCTGGGCTTGATGGTGAAGAGGTAGTAGGGGGCGTCGTCCAGCTCCCAACAAACCGGGAGTTCAACCACACCCGTATCCTTCCCCTCCTGAGAGATGAAATAGGGAGACTCGTGAGCCATCATGCTGGTGTCGTAAATATAGTTGTTTTCCCGAAGCAGGTTGAGGGTGTTAGGCCCCAGATCAAAGGCGGGGGACCGGTAGCCAACGGGGGTGACCCCCAACTTCTTAAAGACTTCGATGCCCCGAAGGAATTCCTCCTTCTCTTGTTCGACCGACATAGAGTTGGGATCGTCGTGCAGCCATCCATGGTGGGCCACTTCGTGCCCTTCCGCCATAATTTGTTCCACCACGGGAGCATAATTCTGCGCCACCCACCCGGGAATAAAGAAAGTCAATTTAATCGCCCGCTCTCGGCAAAATCGTAGAATCCGGGGGACACCGATATAGGCGCCGTATTTCCCGCGGGACATGGGACTCGGTGTGGTCAACCCCCGGGCAAGCCAGAGGGTCTCGGCATCAAAATCAAACCCGATGGCCACGGCGCATCTTCCTTTTTCTTTCCACATCTTGATTGCCTCCCTTTTTCATTTTCTTTTCACACTGATCCCTTTCTTTCAAGCTTTGGCAGGTACAAACCTCATGCCAAATTCTGATCTGGCCAAGTTTATGGAGTGAGCACTAAATGGTTGAATGAACAGGCTAAAAAGAATCAGGGTCCATTCCTGAGGATTTCATGTTTCAATCGTATACTAATTTGAAAAGTTCGACAATCTCTTTTTCAGTGGGAACGCGGGGATTCACCTGAGGGGTTCCGGAGGCCAGACCATCCCGGGCCATCTGGATGATCACTTTCTGATATTCTTCTTTCTTGACTCCTAAATCACTCAACCTGGGTATCTGGATATCCGAGCATAACGCTTTTACTGACTCCACAGCCCTCTGAGCGGCTTGGACCGAAGACAAGTTAGCTATCTCTTCACCCATAGCCCTGGCGATCTGGGCGAATTTATCGGGAACAGCCACCCAGGTAAATTCCATTGTCCGGGGCAGGACAATAGCGTTGGCCAGACCATGGGGCACATGGAAATAAGCCCCCAGAGGCCGGGCCATGCCATGAGCTAGGGTTGTTCCAGTATTGGCAAAGGTAAGGCCGGCCAGTAGCTGCCCCAGCAGCATGTGGCTCCGCGCGTGTATGTCTTTTCCGTTGGCCCAGGCTTGACGCAGGTTCTGGCTAATCAATTCGATCGCCGGGAGGGCAAAATAGTGAATGAGGGGCGAAGGCCCATACCCCAGGTTGGCATCTCGCAAAGAAATGAAACCCTCGATGGCATGAGTCAGGGCATCCATTCCGGTGGATGCCGTAATGCTCGGAGGCATGGAAAGGGTTAACAGAGGGTCTTCGATGGCTTCCTCTGGAATGATCTGGGGACTGTGGACAATGAATTTGACTTTCCGCTCTGTATCCGTGATTACGCAGGACCAGCTCACCTCAGACCCGGTACCGGCAGTGGTGGGGATGGCGATCAAGGGCGCTTTGGTTTTTTTCACCTTTCCCCGGCCCTCATAGTCCTGGAGCCGGCCCCCGCTGGTAGCCAGCACGGCCATTCCTTTGGCTGCGTCAAGGCAACTTCCTCCACCCAGACCGATTAAAAGATCACAATTCTCATTTTGATAAACATTTAGCCCTTCCTGAACCTGCTGAGTAGTCGGCTCGGTGACCACCCCATCGTAGACCACCGGCTTTATCCCCGCATGGGTTAGGGTTTGAGAGATCTTTTCAATCATTCCGATGGGACCGAAAGCCCGATCGGTAACAATCAAAGCTTTTTTCGCCCCGTAGGTCCGGGCGACTTCTCCGACCTTTTCCGAGGTCCCCAAGCCAAAGGTAATGCCCCGGGGAAAGCGAACCTGGTAAGCCCTGAGGAAGTCCATCGCCCCAATCCTTTCTCATTTATTGAAGAGAATCATAAAAGCTGGCTCGATCAATTGTCAAGGGGGAATTAATTTTTCCTGCGGTTGGACAAAGCGCTCAAATCTTTATTCTTGACAATTTGGGTTGCCTATTTTAAAAATATCGGTGATCGCTTAGACCGCTTCGCATTCGGTTTGAAAATGCCTATTATCACGTAACCTGCCGGGGTGATGGAGGGTCTGCTATGGAGATCACGCGACGGGATTTTATCAGAAGATCTCTGCTTTTGGGAAGCTCACTGCTTCTCTCTTCCGCTACCCTTCATGCCGGACAGAAAAGGAGAGACCAGTGGCAGCCAGCTTATGAGAAACTGGAGAAACAAGGAAAATTCGGCCAAAGGATCAAGCAAGCCTACAGCATCTTCGAGCATTGCCAGCTCTGCCCACGCCAGTGCGGGGTGAATCGGCTGAAGGGCGAAAGAGGATTCTGCCGGGCTCCGGCCAAACCCGTAATTTATAGCTATCACCCCCATTTTGGCGAGGAGGCACCGATTACGGGCGAAAGTGGGTCGGGCACCATCTTCTTCTCCAACTGCAACCTCCGCTGTGTCTTCTGCCAGAACTGGCCCATCTCCCATGAAGGAAGAGGAGAGGAACTTCAGGATGAGGATGTGGCCGATATGATGATCAAACTCCAGGAGATCGGCTGCCATAACATCAACCTCGTCACGCCCACTCATGTCATGCCCAACATCCTCAAGGCCACGCAAATTGCCTTGAAAAAAGGATTGCGTCTTCCCTTGTTCTACAATACCAGCGGTTACGAGCGCTTG
>CAYQWO010000358.1:1440-4390 GCA_964421095.1 uncultured Syntrophaceae bacterium | reverse complement strand
GCGATACTTCCTTCCTACGATCAATTTTGGATCTGATTTAATGGTTTCTAACTCCTGCTTCACCTTATCACTGCCTTCCTTAATCAATTTCAAGATATATTCAGGGTCTTTCCCTTTTGTTTCCCGGTGGAATTCCTCCCGGATCTTATGAATTTCTTTCATGATCTTTGATTCATTAATCACTTTCAATCACCTCCAATGGCGTGCAGATTTCAATTTCCTGGTACCCTTCCAAAAGGTTGATGGCTTTCACCTCTCGCCTCGTTTTCAATTTAACCATATGCCTCAAATTCCAGGTCACTACCAAGTCCAAGCGATGCACGGT
The DNA here is from genome assembly GCA_964421095.1 of uncultured Syntrophaceae bacterium. Lineage (GTDB taxonomy): Bacteria > Desulfobacterota > SM23-61 > SM23-61 > SM23-61 > CAYQWO01. Next base: position 4,065 of record CAYQWO010000358.1, on the reverse strand, counting down.
GGCAATCGCAATATGGAGGCCATCGTCCCTAAATTTTTGAGGAAAGATTTTTCTCTCTGTATATTTGCTGGCTAATTCGATGCTTTCCGAGGTCACTTCTATTACAGGAAGATTATACGTCCTAATCAAAGATAAAGCCCTCTCTTTTCTTATAGGCGGGGCTTTTCCTATCTCTCTCAATACCAACTCTGAAATAAAAGCAGAATATTTCCCTGTCTTGATTTCTCGAAAAAGCTCCTTTGTCGAATTGGACTTTTCCAAATCAGCTTCTTCAAAAAAGAAATTCAGAACAGAAGTATCCAAATATATCGTATTCTGTTTCATCGCCGCCCTACCATCGGTAACGCTCCTTCTTATCCATTTCCATCATATAATCTTACCATATTCTGCGTCTCCAGCCTTACACACTTCCTCAACTCCTCAACTCCCTCGGCTCCAGAACTTCCGCTACGGCCCCCCACTGCTTCACCCACCAACCCGCTTCTTTGAGCTCGCTGATGGTCATTTCCAAAACAATTCCCCCATCTCTGAGCTTCTCAATCTTCTGAGACGGATGCCAGAGGATTTCTTCGATATAGGGCCGAATCTGCCGGCAGAATTGAAAGACAAAACCGATTTCTTCCAGGACCTTCCGATCTTTGTAAAATTGGGCCTTGGAGACGTCAAGGCCCTGAAAAAAGACGATCAGGTGAGTGCCGAGGGTTTGTCTTGATCGAAGGCCCAGCAAAATTTTCCAAAAAGATCCAAGGGTTGGCAAGCCTGAAGAGAGGGATATCTGCTGATAGAATGAGGCTCTTTTGATCTTGAGGCCAATGAGGTCTTTGAAGTTTGGCTTATAATATAAAAAAAGATTCACGAAATCAAGGGGATTAAAAAGTGTAGAGTCACGGGTCCAATGTCCATAAGAGGCTTTAGATTAGGAGGCTCAGGATAAGAACAGTCTCAGGGGCAAAAAAGGACCCGGTCTTCAAGCTTCATTGGGCTTGGGAGATGAAAAACTATCTCCTGAGTCGGTAAACCAAGGTCGCCTCTGCCCAGTTCCCCGGGTCGATCTGGTTCAGCCGTTTCACCAGGTCGCTGATCATGCCCGTTGATTTGGCGTCATAGACCTGGAACATCCCTTCCCGAAACCCCAGGGGGATCAAATCTTCCTTTTCTTTAGTGGCGATGATCTTGATTCTCTCCTCGGCAACGGAATGGGCAAAGTTGGGGAGAAACATGGCCCGCAAACGGATCGGGCTTCCCGGCTCGGGAAATTCATGGACTTTCCCCGCGGTCACGAAATGCTGGCGCTGCAGCGAATTGGGAAAAAGGAGCGTCACGGAACCATCCGCGGCGATCGAAAATATGTAGACGTGACAATTCCGATTCACCTGATAAAAGATTTTGACCTCTTCTCCTTCCCGCAAGTCCGCTCTGGATAGAGTGGGTTTGATCTGCAGGCCCTCTCCCTTCTCCGGCAAAACAGGCCGGATCAGAGCTTTGATCTTCACCCGATAAATATTTCTTTCCCTGCTGTCCCAGCCTTCCTCCAGAAGTTCAATCTTTTCCACCTGCCCCTGCACGGCCGCATAGATGAGGTCCTCCATGAGCTGGCTGTTCGACACCAGGGTATGGGACCGGATGAAAACGCCCTTGGCTTTTTCGACGGCCCGGGCAGCCGCCTCCTTCCGCGCCCGCTCGCGGACCTCCCGCAGCGTATCGTTGTCTCCCAGGTAAGCCTGGCCTGTTTCTTCAACCCAGATTGGCTGGTCCTGGGCAAAAGCGGGCATGCCCCCCAGGAGGAGCCACCAGAGAGAAGCAATCGATAAAAAGGGGAAAATTATTTTTCTTCCCATTTTTTCTATCTCAATAAAGCTCGCCAAATTTTCTGGCCTCTATCTTCCCCTCAAGGAAGGCTTCCAGGGTTTTGGAATGGGTCTGGCTTTTCAGCTCATCCAGGGCGCGATTCAACTGGTCGATGGTTATGAATCCACTCTCGAAGGCGCTTTTCAGACGGGCTCTGGCTGTTTCCAGATTATAGAACCTGGCTTTTTCCCAATTCCTCGCCACCGGGAAATTTCCTTTTCCGGAGACCTGCGGGATTTGCTCCACTCCTTTCAACTTTTTAGCGGCCTGGGGGACAGCTTCTCTGATATAAGCGGCCAGATCGTTGATATTCGTCCAGGCCTCCTTGCTGGCCCGGCCCATAAGTCCTTCGATCAGAAAGTGCGAGAATATTCCCCTTTTCAGTTCTTTGTCGTCTTCCCAGGATTGCTGGTTTAGGGCCGAAGAAGTGATGATGACTTTTTCTTTCGCCCTGGGTTGCAGCAGGTCCGGGGTGACCAGCATACCCACCAAAGGCTTTCCCCCTTTGGGGACAACAGATTTACCGCCCCCGGAAAAACAGGCATCCAGGGCCACGAAAACTTTGGCCGGAGAAGATTCTACGGCGGCCTGAAGATAGGATATTTTGATGCTCGTTTCCTCGAGCGACTCGGGGTCGGTGATGATGGCATCGCTGGGAACTAACAAACCCTCCACCAATCTTTCGTCTTTTGTTTTGGGGGCCCCATGCCCGGAATAATAGACGTACACATATCCATCCCAGTTTCTTATTTTGCGCAGAGCCGCCACGATCTCATT
>CAYQWO010000358.1:0-1430 GCA_964421095.1 uncultured Syntrophaceae bacterium | reverse complement strand
GGTCGGTTAACAGATCAAAGACCTTCTGGGCATCCTGCGCGGCATATTGCAGGTGCGGGATGTCCTGCCGCTGCTGGTAATCAATGCCGATCACGATGGCGTGGGTATCTGGACGCAGCGAGGGCAGTTTGACAGCGGCCCCGGGAGCTTCCCGGGGTTCACTCGGGGCGGCAACGGCCACTGGTTTTTCCCTTTTCTTGCTCAATATGGAGGCGACGATGGGGTTAGAATCCATGAGCGGTTCGGCAGAGGCCACGGGAAGGAACAATTCTTTTTCCACTCCTTCCCGCAATACTTTAATCTTGGCTTTTGACCCCGGGATCAGTCGCATTGCCTTTCTGCGAAGATCATCAACATCCGTTATCTCCGTTTCATTGAGTCCCACAATCACATCCCCCGGCATGATTCCCGATTTTTCTGCCGGCCCCCCGGGCACGAATCTTCCCACCTCCACTCCTGTGACTGCCCCCTTTTTATAAACCCGCACTTCTAAGCCAACACTCCCCCTGCCACCCCTATATTCCCAGGCCTTTTCCTTATCCCCGAGTACATAGTAGACGATGGAAAAATCATGGTTTACATTAATATCCAGTGTTTCTTTGGCCTTCCTGACCAGGCTGATCGCGGTTTCCCCGTCTCCCAAACCGAGATAGGCATAAGCCTTCCCCCTTAAAGCGTCCTGCAACGTATATTTATTCCCCTCTATTTTGGGGTCTGTATTTTCACTCACCTGGTTGAAGTCCCTGATCGCTTCCGGATATTGCCCTTTAAAAAAATGAGCATAGCCCCTGCCCAAGTAGGCTCCGGGGTCTTTACTATTCAGCTCCAGGGAGCGATTAAAATTTTCAATGGCCTTTTCATGCTCTCCTTTCCGGGAATAGCACCAGCCTCGACCCCGCAAAGAATCCGGGTCATTGGGATTTAACTGCAGGCTGCGGTTGAAATGGTTCAGGGCTTCATCATAATTGCCCTTCTCGTAGTATGCCCATCCTAAAAGATAGTAACTCGACTGGAACTGTTCGCCGACGGGCTTCAGGGCAATCACTTTTTGAAAAGCTTTGATGGCCTCGTCATATTGCTCCTTATGGTAATAGGCCACCCCCAGCCAATACCATCCCGGTGCATAATTTGGATCGTTTGCCACACTCTGTTTGGCGGCCTTGACGGCTTCATCGTGCTGTCCTCTTTCCGTCAGACTTTTCGCCGAAGCGGAATAATTTACGGCCATATCTGTGGCACATCCGGTTAAAGGAAGTCCAAGCAGGCATATAAAAATGAAAGCCATCCAATTCGGGAATGCAGATTTCTTATTCAATGCTTTCATCGTTGTCCCCCTTTTCTCTGGAGCCTAAAGAGCATGATTTCCATTAAACTCTCAAATTCTGCCCGCAATGGGGGCAAACGCTGGGGCTGCCTTCATAACTTCTCCG
>CAYQWO010000357.1:2948-4405 GCA_964421095.1 uncultured Syntrophaceae bacterium | reverse complement strand
GCTCTGGTATGTGGAGAGAAACGGCTCACCTGGCGGGAATTCAATCAGCGGATCAACAGGGTAGCCAACGGGCTGATCAAGTCTGGCCTTCAGAGGGGCGACAAGGTCAGCGCCTTGCTGACGAACAGCATCGAGATGGCCGAAATTATTTTTGGCACGATCAAGGCTGGAGGAGTAATCGTCCCCCTTTCTTCCATGGTGCCGGGTGAAGGGCTGGCCATGATGATCAATGATTCGGATTCCAGGTGTTTATTCGTTGGGCCGAAGTTGGACGGGCTCCTCATACCTTACAGAGAGCGACTGCAGAATATCCCCAAAGAAAATTTTTTCTCCGTGGGCTTCGAGGCTCCAGGCTGGAACTCTTATCAGGGTTGGCTTCGCGATGCCTCGGATCAGGAACCCATGAGCCCCCTTACCTATGAGGATGACTTTAACATCATTTACAGCTCCGGTACGACTGGCGTTCCCAAAGGGATTGTGCACACGCACTTTGCCCGAGCGCATTTTGCCCTGGGCCTCGCTGCCGATTTCAGAATTGACTCGAGCTCCGTCTCGATCCTTACCACCCCCATGTATGCCAATGGCACGTGGATGACCTTTCTTCCCACCATTTTGACCGGGGGTACGCTGGTCATTATGCCGCAATTTGACCCCAAGGCTTTCCTCGAGCTGGTCCAGAAAGAAAGGTGCACCCATACCTTCATGGTCCCCACTCAATTTATCGTAATCATGAGCCTGCCCGACCTGAACCAATATGATTTAAGCTCCATGAAAATCATGATATCGGCCGCCGCCCCTTTGAGACAAGACACGAAAGAACAAATCCTGCGGACCTTTAAATGCGGTCTTTTAGAGCTCTACGGAGTTACCGAGGGAATTGGCACAACCCTGAAGCCAGAAGAGATGGAGGGAAAGATCGCTTCTGTAGGAACCCCGATCATGGGAGGAGATATTCGCATCATTGACGATCAGGGGCAGGAACTTCCCAGGGGAGAGATCGGGGAAATCGTGGGGTATGGCGCCACGTTGATGCGGGGATACTATAAGCAGCCGGAAAAGACCGCGGAGACAATATGGAGAGATGAGCGGGGAAGAACCTACCTGAAGACCGGGGATGTCGGAAAACTTGATGAGGATGGTTACCTCTATATCCTGGACAGGAAAAAGGACATGATCATCTCTGGCGGCATCAATATCTTTGCCAGTGATATCGAGGAAGTTTTTGCCAAACATCCAGAAGTTATGGATGTAGCCGTGATCGGTGTTCCTCATGAAATCTGGGGGGAAACGCCAGTGGCCTTGGTGATTCGGAGAAAAGGAGGTTCCGTACAAGAAGAGGCGCTCAAGGAATGGGCCAACCCGAAACTGGCCAAGTACCAACGAGTTTCCAGGGTGAAATTCGTTGATACCTTCCCCCGAAACGCGCTGGGGAAGGTACTCAAAAGACAGTTACGGGA
>CAYQWO010000357.1:0-2848 GCA_964421095.1 uncultured Syntrophaceae bacterium | reverse complement strand
AAGAAGGGTCGATCATTGGAAGAATTAAGAAAAAAACTTTTTCAGGCTCTGGCATTAGTTGCCTTCATCGTCGCCTGCGGAACAGCCGGGTACATGATAATAGAAGGATGGAATTTTCTGGATGCTGTCTATATGACCATCACGACTCTCACCACTGTTGGCTTTCGGGAAGTCCATGAACTGTCTTCCAGAGGGATCATTTTTACAATTTTTCTTATCGTGGGGGGAGTGGGCACCGTTTTGTACGCCCTGAGTACCGGTGCCAAAGTGATTCTGGAGGGTGAACTGAAAGAGATCTACGGGAGGAAAAAGTTGGAAAAGAGGATCAAGGATTTGACCGGTCATTATATTGTTTGCGGGTATGGAAGGATGGGGAGAATTATCTCCAGGGAACTTAAAGCTGAGCGAATTAAATTCGTGGTGATCGATAAATCCCCTGAAAATCTCGGCGAAGATACAGATATACTGATTCTCAAGGGCGATGCGACCCAGGACCATGTCTTGAAAGAGGCCGGGGTTGAACAGGCGAGAGGATTGATCTCAGTGCTACCCACGGATGCCGAGAATCTTTTCGTCGTCTTGAGTGCCCGGGGATTAAATCCGAATCTCTTAATCGTTTCCCGGGCAGTGGAAGAAGATTCAGAACAAAAGCTCCTCCGGGCAGGAGCGACCAAAGTCGTCTCCCCCTACCACATTGGCGGGTTGAGAATGGCTCATACGGTGCTGAAGCCCAACGTTGTAGATTTCATTGAGTTTGCCACAAAGAGTGGCAACATCGAATTGCAAATGCAGGAAATCGGCATCCAGGAGGGTTCCCGACTGATCGGCTCTACCCTGCAGGAGTGCGGTATTGGAGAGGGTCTCGGAGTCATCGTGGTGGCGATCAGGCAATCCACTGGGGATACGAAGTTTAACCCTACCTTTCGGAGTACCCTGAAGGCGGGAGATACATTGATTGTTCTGGGGGAAGTGGCGAAGCTAAAAGAATTTGAGGAGATGTCCAAGGGGGAGAAATTGATTTAGGCGGAGAAGCCTCATGGTGAGGAGAAGTGAAGAAGTAGTGGCCACCCAGACCCTGAACCTCGGCGTTTATTTAGCGCCCGTGCGGGAACGAATTCGCGGTTTGGAAGAAAGACAATTTGGGGACCGCCTGTGGCGCAAGGACCCCGGCCTTTGGAAAACAGACCCGAAGAACCAGGAGATCATCCGGAATGCTTTAGGCTGGTTGCATGTGGCCGAGAAGATGGAAGAGAACCTGGATGATCTGGCAAAATTTGTTGCTGAGGTACGGAGTGTTGGTTTTCGCCACGTAGTGCACATGGGTATGGGGGGCAGCAGTTTAGCCCCTCTGGCTTTCGAAAAGATACTCCCCCGGTCCCCAAATTTTCTCCCCCTTACTGTCCTGGATACTACAGATGCCGCTACCATCCTTGGAATTGAAAGAAATGTGCCCATCGGGGAAACCCTATTTATCGTCGCCAGCAAATCGGGAACAACGGCTGAACCTCTGGCTTTTGGCGAATATTTTTACGCCAAAGTTCGGGCGGTGAAGGGCGACCGCGCCGGAGAGAACTTTGTCGCCATCACTGACCCGGAAACGCCCCTGGGGCAACTGGCCAAGAAGCGGGGCTTCCGGCAGACGTTTCTCAGCCTGGCAGACATCGGCGGGCGGTTCTCCGCTCTCTCCCATTTCGGGTTGGTGCCGGCAGCCCTGACCGGCGTAAATGTAGGGGAACTGATCGTGCGGGCGCGGAGGATGGCTCGTGCCTGTGGCCCCGGCGTGCCCATATCGGAAAATCCCGGGGTTATCCTGGGGGTAGTGCTGGGAGAACTGGCTCTTCGGGGTAGGAACAAAATCACATTTCTGATTCCAGAATCCATGGCCACTCTGGGGTTATGGCTGGAACAACTCCTGGCTGAAAGTACGGGCAAGGAAGGGACCGGAGTTTTGCCCGTGGCCGAAGAACCATTGGCTGGGCTACCTGCTTACGGAGAAGATCGCCTCTTTGCTTACATCCGACTGCAGGATGAAATCGATGATTCGCTCGAAAGGTTGGTCGCCGACCTGCAAAAGGCCGGTCAGCCAGCAGTTGCCATCCATATGGAAGACCGACTGGATTTAGCCCAAGAAATATTCCGCTGGGAGGTCGCCACGGCGACCGCCGGGGCCATCCTGGGGATCAATCCCTTCGACCAGCCCAATGTGCAGGAGAGCAAAGACAACACCAACCGCCTTCTTACCGAGGTACGCCAGGCGGGCAGGCTCCCGGAGCCGGCCCCGAACCTAACTGCCGGACCCTTAGGCTTTTTCATGGCCGAACAGGCAGAGAATGCCCGGGAGCTGTTAAAGGCCTTCTTCGCCAAAGCCAAGCCGGGTGATTATCTCGCCCTGCAAGCGTACCTGACGGAAACGCCAGCCACCACTCAGGCTCTGCAAACGATACGGCAGCGCCTGCGGGATCATTTGAGGCTGGCCACTACCCTGGGCTATGGTCCCCGTTTTCTACATTCCACCGGCCAATTCCACAAGGGGGGGCCGAACACAGGTCTATTCCTGCAATTGACCGCTGACGATACCGAGGATACTCCCATCCCCGCTACCCCTTATACCTTTGGTATTTTTAAACGTGCCCAGGCCTTGGGGGATCTGCAAGCCTTGCGTAAACATGGACGGCGAGTCATAAGGGTCCATCTGGGCGCGGATGTATTTCAGGGGCTAACCGCTCTGGCTAAAACTATAGAAGAAGTGTTGCCGCAACGTCCAGGGTGAAGCTTGATTCTTGGTGGTGGCCATTTCCTTAAACGAAAGCCAGGGGTATGGCATAATCAAAAGAATATCATCCCTTAA
>CAYQWO010000356.1:0-4410 GCA_964421095.1 uncultured Syntrophaceae bacterium | reverse complement strand
TATGGAAAGCATCTGGCAGAACGAGGAGATCGTCAGGAAATACTTGGCGGTGTGAGAAGATATGAAGCCACAGACCCTCCTTTGAAAACTGATCTTTACCCGTAACCTGGGTTGCTGAACACAGTGGGTTACATTCTCTGGGGTAAGTGGGTGAATAAATCCGAAATTCTAAATCCGAAATCCGAAAAAATGCCGAAATCCGAATTTTCGAATGACCGAAACGGTTCTCTAACGACCCAGTCGTTTGGAATTTTGGTCATTCGAGATTCGAATTTGTTTCGAATTTCGTGCTTGGGTATTCGAATTTTCGTGGTGGTCAGATCTTGAAAATACTTGCGGGCAAAAGGGGGCGATCGATGAGTAAGGGGAAATATTATCATCCGGAAATCGAAAGGATAAGTCGGAAGGCGCTGCGGGAGCTGCAGAATGAACGCCTGCGCTGGCAGATTCGGCGATGCTTGGCCAAGTCTGAATTTTACCGGGAGAAGTTCAACAAAGCTGGGATCAAGGCCGCTCACATTAAGACGGTGGATGACCTCGTCCATGTACCGGTGGTGACCAAGCAGGAGCTCAGGGATGAGCAGGTCAAGCATCCCCCCTTCGGGCGCTACACCGTGGCCCCAGCAAAAGACTGGAGAGAGCTTCATCCTTCCACCGGAACAACCGGGACGCCGGTAAACACAATCTGGTCCGAAAAGGATGTGGAGAACATTACGGAGGTCACCGCCCGGACCATGTGGAGCTTCGGAGTTCGGCCTGGCGATATCGTCCAAAACGGCTTCAGCTATGGCCTCTGGGTAGCCGGCATGTCCACGCATTATGCGGCCAAACGACTGAACTGCTTCGTGATCCCTATCGGAGCCAGCATGACCGGCCGGCAAATCGATTACATGGTGAACCCCGGGTCCACAGTCCTTCTGTGCACCCCTTCGTTTGCCCTGCATATTGCCGAGAACCTGCGGGAACGGGCGGTTCCCCCTGGGCAGTTGAAACTCAGGCTGGGATGTTTTGGGGGAGAGGGGGGAACGGAGGCAGCGGCCACGCGAGCAAAGATTGAACAGGGACTGGGAATAGACGCCTACGATTATTATGGGTTGGCCGAGATCGCACCCACGTTTGCTTCGGAGTGCACGGCCAAGGCCGGATTACACTGGGCCGAGGACCACTACGTAATTGAGGTCATCAACCCCGAGACGATGGACCCTTGCGCCGAGGGCGAGATGGGCGTGTTAGTCATCACCCACCTGACTCGGGAAGCAACACCCATGATCCGGTACTGGACCAACGATTATGCCAAGTACGATTCGACCCCATGTTCCTGCGGCCGAACCCATGCCCGTTCCATCGGGGGAATTCTCGGGCGAGCCGATGATATGGTCATCTACCGCGGAGCCAAGTTCTACCCTGTGCAAGTGGAAAAAGTGGTCCGGAGTTATAAAGAACTGGGGGATGAGTTCATCATCGAGCTTACCCGGGACCAGAAAGCCTACACGGATGTATGCACGGTCGTTTGCGAGTGTCTGCAACCTGATGAGGAGAAATCGGCCCTGGTGCGCCGGCTCCAGAATGACCTCAAGCAAGAACTCATGGTGACCCCGGAAATCCGCATCGAAAACTTCGGAACTCTGGAGCGGACAACCTTCAAGGCCAAGCGGATTATAGATAAAAGAAAGTAATGGAATAGGGTCCGAGGGGTCAAGGATTCAAGTGGCCTAGTGAAATGCTTATTACTTGAACCCTTGAGCCCTGGAACCCTTGAACCCTGTATTATGAATTGGGTGGAAGAACTGCGAGCTGCCCGCCAGGGCAAATTGATCGGAGGGGAAATCTTTTTTTGCCCGGAGGTAGATTCCACAAACCCCCAAGCCCGCCAATATTGCCTGGAAGGAGCAAAGGAAGGAACGGTCATCCTGGCCGAATCCCAGTCGCAAGGAAGGGGCCGGCTGGGGCGACAATGGCAATCTCCGGCGGGCGTAAATATATACGCTTCGATCATTCTGCGGCCGCCCATGCGCGCAGCTTCCGCCCCACATATCCCGCTTCTTGCGGGGGTGGCCGGGGCCAACGCCCTGGCCAGGGCCTGCGGCCTGGAGGCGCGCCTCAAATGGCCCAACGATATCCTCGTCAACGGCAAGAAAGTAGCGGGTATTCTGTCGGAGATGGAAGCCGAAGGCCTGCAAGTTCGATTCATCATATTGGGGGTGGGCATAAACGTGAACTGGCAGAAGAAAGATATTCCCCCCGACCTGCAAGAGATAGCCACTTCGCTGCGAGCGGAAGCCGGAAGGGAATTCTCCCGGGCAAAGGTGGCGGCGGAGTTCTTTGAAGAGTTAGAAGGGGAATATGTCCTTTTCCTGAAGGAGGGATTCTCGTCCAGGCTGCGGGAGGAGTGGAACCGGCTATCCTGGGTCAACCAGAAATGGGTCACCATCACCGTACCGGGTAGGAAATTCGAAGGCCGGGTCTTGGGCTTGGATGCCGATGGGGCGCTGCTCGTAATCGACGGGCAAGAGAAAATCCAGCGTTTTATCGCGGGCGATGTCAGCTTACGGCTGTAAGGAGAAAATTATGCTCTTAGTGATCGATGTGGGCAACACGAACATAGTATTAGGGATCTACGATGGGGAGCGCCTGGTGGACAATTGGCGCATCTGGACAGAGCGAGATCGCACCAGCGATGAATACGGGATCCTGGTCCACAACCTCTTCTCTTCCAGTTCAATTTCCTTCGGACAGATTGATGGCATCGCCGTCTCCTGCGTTGTGCCCCCCATGTTGAACATGCTGCTGGAGCTTGCCAAAAAATATTTTCAGCGCAGTCCGCTGATCGTCGAATTTGGAATCGATACCGGAACTCCGGTCCTCACGGACAACCCGAGAGAAGTAGGGGCAGACCGGATCGTCAACGCCGTGGCTGCCTACCATAAGTACCGGCGCAGCCTGATTGTGGTGGATTTCGGGACGGCCACAACTTTCGATTATGTATCTCCTCTGGGCGAGTATATGGGGGGAGCGATCGCCCCTGGCCTGGGAATTTCCAGCGAAGCCTTATTCATGCGGGCTTCGAAGCTTCCCCGGGTGGAGCTGGTAAAGCCCAAAAGTGTGGTGGGAAAGAATACGGTGCATTCCATGCAGGCCGGAATTGTTTTTGGCTATGTGGGACTGGTGGATGAAATCGTCCGGCGAATGAAAGAGGAAGTCAAAACCAACCCGAAGGTGATCGCCACCGGCGGCTTGGCGCCCCTCATCGCCGGTGAATCGAAAAGCATTGAAGAAGTGGAGGAGTTTTTGACCCTGGAGGGGCTGCGACTCATCTACGAACGCAACAAGGGCAGGGAAAATTTCCACGGGGGATAAATTCATGAGCAGCCCTTTCCGGGAAGAACACGAGCTTTTTCGCCAGCAATGCCGCAGGTTCGTGGAGAAAGAGCTGGCGCCGTATGCCAGGGAGTGGGAGGAGAAGAAAGATTTTCCCAACGAAGTCTTCCGCCGGGTGGGCGAGATGGGATACCACGGAATTCTCATCCCCGAGGAATACGGAGGGTCGGGGGGAGATTACCTGATGGCTTCAGTCTGGTGCGAGGAGATGACCCGGATCGGCTCCGGAGGCGTGAGCGCCGGCTTAGGCATGCATGGCCTCATCGTCCTGCCGGCCATCGCCAAGTTCGGGAGCGACGATCAGAAGAAACGGTTCTTAATCCCGGGCGTGCATGGGGAGAAAATTGGCGCTCTGGGCTTGACCGAGCCCGTGGCGGGTTCGGACTTGTCGAGTATCCGCTCTACGGCCAGAAGAGAAGGAGATCATTATGTGCTCAACGGCTCGAAGACTTTTATTACAAACGGCAGCCGGGCCGATTTTGTGCTCGTCCTCTGCAAGAGCGACCCGGGCGCAGGATACAAAGGTTTTTCCACGCTGATCGTCGAGAAAGGAATGCCGGGCTTCATCCAGGGCAAGCCGCTGGAAAAGCTCGGCTGGCAGGCCGGGGATACAGCGGAGCTGACCTTTGAGAATGTGGCTGTCCCTGTAGCCAACCGCTTGGGTGCAGAAGGGATGGGTTTCTACAATGCCATGGCCAACCTGGAATGGGAAAGGCTGATCATGGCTCTGGGCACTGTTTACGCTGCCCAGCTGGCCTTTGATAAAACCAAGACCTATATTCTGCAGCGCGAAGCCTTTGGCCGTCCCATCGGAAAGTTCCAGGTCAACCGGCACAAGATGGTGGATATGGCCACGGAGATCGAGGCGGCACGCCAGCTCAATTACTACGCCCTGGGCAAACTGCACAACGGGGAAGAGTGCGCCCGGGAAGTATCCATGGCCAAGATTTTCTCGGCCAAGATGGGAGACTATGTAGCTACGACCTGCCTCCAGCTTCACGGGGGCTACGGCTATATGCGGGAATACGAAAT
>CAYQWO010000355.1:2102-4414 GCA_964421095.1 uncultured Syntrophaceae bacterium | reverse complement strand
ATCTGGCCCTGAAAGCCATCGAACTCAATCCCGCCAAAGAAAACATCTATCGCGATACGCTGGAAAAGATAAGGGAGATGAAAAGAACGCACCCCCCCTCACCTTAATCCTCTCTGCCTCGAGACTGCGGCCTGATTTCAAGAGTCTCGAAGCCCAAGCGGAAGGGCATTCTCTCGGAATCATGAGCTGTGGTTTCCTCCATCGCCTTCTTGACTTTGCTGGGTGACTTATCTAAACTGAGCCAGATGGGTATATAATTTTCTAAGATGGGTCTTTATGAGCAGGAAAGCTTTACTCCCCACTTTAGATGACCACGAGCTTGATGAACTCATTTTAAAGGTATTATCACGGAGCCGATTTGGCTTACCCCCAAACAAAATTCACAAGGAACTTCCCCCCTCTTGCCGCCGCTCCGCGAAACATTTAGCTGCCCGTTTGGATAAGCTCCTCGTTGAGGGACGCGTGCATGCCTGGGAACCTCCAGCGGGAAAGCCGGGAAAACCACCGGCCTCCATTTATTTTCTTGAACTCTTGGAGCCCCTTATTGCGGGTGATATCCTTGAGATATTAAAAAATAAACCCCTCACGCTTACGGAAATCAAGAAGAATTTTCCTGCGCATATTAATAAATATCTTCTGAGTTTTTTGGGGCCCCTGATAGAAAATGGCACGATCAAATGGCATCCTCCCCAAAAAAGGAAATGTCTCGGTTTACAGGAACCAAATCCGGGAGACTTTCTTTCTGCGGAAATTAAAAGGCTGTTTGAAAAAGGGGAGAAGATCGGATTTCAAGCAGAGGCTATTCTGCAGGCTGTCCAGGCATACGCCAAGCCTTCATCATCTAAAAGGCCACTGGCTCTGACAGTCGGAGAGGCTGAAAGGATAATTTTTAAAGCAATGACTTCCCTCAAACCGGCTGCAGCCCAGGGGGCCCTGGTTTATATTCCAGACCTGCGGCAGGCCTTGCGCAGTACCTTTCCGGATAAAGAGTCTTTCGACCGGGCGATTCTGGAATTAGCAAAGATTGAAAAAGTTCAGTTGCAGTCCCATTCTCTCCCCGAAGAGCTGACCCAGGAGCAACGACAAGCCATGATCGATAACCAGCGGGGTAGCTATTTCATGGCGGTTGGCATACGGATGGAGTAAATCTTGCCCAAACAGCCCCCAACCCATATTCTCTTAGCGGATATTCCCAATCCATTTCTTCGAGATCGGGTGGATTCTCCCTGGGATGAAACCTTCCGGGACGTGCCAGATATCAACCGGACGGCATTCCAGAGCATTCAAAATTCCATCAAAGCTGTTTACCAGGGGAATCAATGCCGGGGACTCATCCTGCATGGCGAACCCGGTTCAGGCAAGACCCATCTTTTGCAACGCCTTCGTTTTTTTACCAAGAAGGAACCCCGTACCTGGTTCATTTACATCCCGCCATTTCCCGGCCCGAATCGGTTCTGGCGCCATTTGCTGGAACGTTTTTTCTATGACATCTGTCAGCGCTCCAAGCAGTCCGATATATCCGCCGATCAGACTTCGGAAAAACCTTCGAGGGATGAGGGCCCCGGACAAGGGCCGCTAACCCAGATCGAAGAGGCGCTGACCCGGCATCTCCTGGGGAAACCTTTGAGTTCCACCCGGGAGCTGGCCCGCTTATGGACTGATATTTGTAAACAGGATTCGCCCGGCGATCCGCTGTTTCGCAGATTGATGCCTACATTCGGTAAATTGACCGTCCAATTCCGCTTGGATCCGGACGTGATGAAGGTGGTACGGCATTATCTAACCTGGAATCACCGAAGCATTGCCTATGCCTACCTCCTCGGGAGGGACTTACCTGAAGAGGAACTTCATCTGTTGGGGGTCACCCAAAGCCTGGATGATGAGGATCGGGCCAGACAGGCCGTTATTACCTTCTGCCGCCTGGCCGGTGAGCATTTTACGATCATTCTCGCCTTTGATCAGATCGAAGGTTTGCAACTTACCATGGATGATCTGGATGGCCTGCGGGCCTTTGCCACCCATGCAGTCGATCTCATGTCAGAATGTCATAACCTGTTGATTCTGAGCGCCGTTCAAACCTACTTTATTTCCACCTTTAAGAAGGCTATGCATGAATCGTATTATGACCGGATTGCCCAGGATGAATCGATCTTGACTACGATGCTTAAGGAATCCGCGAAGCGCCTGATTGAACTTCGTCTGAGCACCCAAGAAGAAATGGTCAATCTTCAAAAAAAAGATCCCAAACGTGGTCCTCTTTGGCCTTTTACAGCCAAAGAGATCGAACAACTGGTTCCCGTTGGAGGTGTATC
>CAYQWO010000355.1:0-2092 GCA_964421095.1 uncultured Syntrophaceae bacterium | reverse complement strand
TCCGGGAGGCTCGGCATCTCTTTGAGGGAAAAAGGCTTGTCCCGCCACCCCCGCTGCCGGACCTTTCCAGCCACTGGAAAGAACAATTCGAAGAGGAACTGGGGAAGCCCACTACGCGCCTGGATGAGGGCGTATATGAAGATGGGTTGCTGAAGCTTCTGCGGGTTAAACCTCCCCGGGGGTATCGCGTTCGCCGGAGCTCGGAAAGAGATCTTCATGTTCTATTGGAAAGCGACCGGGAGAAGGTGGGTGTCAGTATCTCGAACTCAGAAAATATGACCAGCTTGGCGAAGTATTTGAAGCGCCTGCAGGAATTAATCGATAAGAAAAAAGTAAGCCGGTTGATATTCTTGCGCGACGCTCGGCTGCCGATTTCGCCCACGGCGGCCGTAACCCAGCAAAGACTCAAAGACCTCGGGCAAAGGGGGATGCGCATTTTGCGTCCGCCGGCGGAAGCTTACGCTGCGCTGAATGTATTACGGCGGCTGTGGAATCAGGCGGCCGAGAACGACTTGGTTGTCGGCGATTCTACCGTGTCCATTGAACAATTGAAAAGTTGGCTCGCGGAAAACACTCCCCGGGATTTGCAAGAGCTGATCGAAGCCTGCCAGGAGACTGCGGGGCCCTTGCCGACGGATCTGGCGGATAAGCTGTTAGAAATCCTCGCCGGTCAATGGATAATGCCCTTAAAGGACGCCGCCCAAGAAATGGCCGTACCTGAAACAGAGCTGGCAAAATTGATCATTGAGACCCCCGTGGTGGCGGGAATCTTAGCGGGACCGCCGGCAGTCCTTTTTCTCAACCCAGAAGCGCTAAGCCGCGAATAATGAAAAAGCCATGCCCCGAATTCTAACCGTTAGTGAAGTGAGGAAAGCAATCTATCTGGCCGCGGGGGGTCGAGAAGCACCAGGTACAGGGGAAGCCTCTACCGCTTTGCTTGGGGGTCTCTTTCATGAGACATTTAGGCTGCTGACTGGGCCTGACCCCGCGACAAACCTTTCTCGTCCGCTGGAAAGGGCAGACCGAGACCCGGAATCCTGGGAATCGCAGCTCATCGAACATGCCTACCTCTGGTGCGTTGGGCCTCAAATGGTTAAGTATAAGACCGAGTTGCAAAGCTCTACCAGCGAAGTTCTGAATTATTGGAAGGCCGTCGAAAACCTGTGCCGATGGCTTTGTGATGTCCTTTTCAAACAAAGCCAGCCGGCCCAGGCCATCGAGGAGCTGCGCCGGTTCATTTTCGCAGATCATGAATTAGAGGTCCAGGCCGAATTGGCCGATCCGGAGTGGGAGGATACGGTGATTGTCCAGGGTCGGATGGATGCTGTCCTGCGGCAGCCGGGCACGGGTCGGCTTTGTGCCGTGGAGCTCAAGCTCGGCCAAACCAGCCCCGAGGCCGATCTGAGCCAGGCTTGCCTTTACCATCTGCTCTTTTCCATGATGGACCCAACGATGGGTACAAAAGACCTGGCGCTATGGAGCTTCCAGCCCGAGCCGCATGAGCGGGTCTGGAAAGCTGCCGAACTTGAAGAGGCACAGGCTCGCCTGAAGGATCTGGTCGGAAAACTGGCCCAGGTCCGGGATCGTAAACGCCCGGAGCCCCCGGTGCGTCCCGAACCTTCTAAGCCAGTGGAGGATATGGCGGGCCGCCTTCTGGCGACATTTGAAGAATTCGATGCTCCGCTTCAATTGGAAGGCCAACCTCTTGTCGGGCCGACTTTCTATCGCTTCCAGGCCAAACCCGCCCGCCGGGTCAAGGCGGACAAGGTCCTCAACATGGCTACGACGGTTTGGCCAAGACTTCGGGATGTTGGTGTCGAGCAACCGCTGCAAATTGCCATCGAGCGCGGGCTTATTATCATTGATGTCCAGCGGCCTGACCGCCAGATAGTTTATTGGAGTCCCCGTTTATTTCAGCAACCTGGGGAATCCACAAGAGGAGTTTCCCGCTTTCCTGTAGGAATAGACGTAGAAGGTAAGTGGAAATATGCGGACCTGGCAGAGCCGGAGCATTCTCATTTTCTCGTCGCGGGGACGAACGGAAGTGGCAAGAGTGTGTGGCTGAGGATGGTGGCTGGAAGCCTTTGTGCCC
>CAYQWO010000354.1:0-4418 GCA_964421095.1 uncultured Syntrophaceae bacterium | reverse complement strand
GGAACACCAGGCCTTACAAGCGCAACTGGAAAATAGAAAAGAAGGTTTGCTCTTAGAACGGGAGAAGCTGGAGAGAGTCGAAGGCCTTTGCAAGGAACGCCGGGAAGCGTTTCAAGGCCTCCATGAGCAGAAAAACACGCTTTCCATGAAGCTCATGGAGCTCGACCTCAACCTCAAACACCTTCTCTCCACCGTGGAGGAAAAGCACCGCATCAGTCCGGAAGCTCTCCTGGCCCTGGAAGATGAGCGGGATTACTTCTCACCGGAGGTGGAAGCCCGTCTTGCCGAATTGAAATCTCTGATCGAATCCATGGGGGAGGTGAACCTTTTGGCCATCCAGGAGTACGAGGAATCGAAGGCCCGCTTGGAGTTTCTCACCGAGCAGGAGGCTGATCTGGTGAACTCCCTGGAGGCTCTGGACCAGGCCATCAAGAAGATTAACCGCACTTCCCGCAAGCGTTTCGCGGCCACCTTCGCCGCCGTCAACAAAAAATTCAAGGAAATCTTTGTCGCTCTCTTCAACGGGGGCCGGGCTGAGCTTTTCCTCCTGGATGAATCCAACCTTCTGGAGACAGGGGTGGATATCATCGTCCAGCCTCCAGGAAAAAAACTACAGAACGTAAACCTCCTCTCCGGGGGTGAGAAAGCCCTGACAGCCGTAGCCTTGATTTTTTCTCTTTTCCTGATCAACCCCAGCCCCTTCTGTCTATTGGACGAGGTAGACGCCCCTCTGGACGATGCCAATATCGGGCGTTTCAACAAGATGATCAAGCAGCTGGCCGAAAAATACCAGATCATCCTCGTCACCCACAATAAGCAGACCATGGAGATTGCGGACACGCTGTACGGTATCACCATGGAAGAGCCCGGCACCTCTAAGCTCGTCTCCGTGAGATTGAATTAACCAGGGTTCAAGGGGTCAAGGTAGAAAAAACAGGGTTTAAGGATTCAAGGGTTCGAGGGTTCCAGGGCTCGTAGTTTTCTGTACCATTTTAGGATCTCATAAGGCACTCAGACATTTCGCTTGAGCCCTTGGCCCCTTGAATCCTGGACTCCTGTCTTTATTGTAGGAAAGATGGCCGAAGAGCAAAAAGGATTTTTCCAGCGACTCAAGGAAGGCCTTTTCAAAACCCACCAAGGCCTAGTCAGCAGGATCGACCACCTTGTCGCCGGCCAGAAGAAGATCGACGGGGACCTCCTCGCCCAGCTTGAGGAAATCTTGATCACCAGTGACATTGGGGTAAAAACCACTCAAGAGCTACTGGATAACCTGACTGCCAAGGTCCAACGGAAGGAACTCGAAGACGCTGACCTTCTGAAAAAAAACCTTCAGGAGCAAATCTTCCAAATCCTCAGCCAACAGGAGAAGCCGATCCACCTGGACACCGCCCGGCCTTTCATCATCATGGTCATCGGAGTCAATGGGACGGGAAAAACAACGACCATCGGTAAGATGGCCCAGAAATTCAAAGCTCAGGGGAAGTCGGTACTCCTGGTGGCCGCAGATACTTTCCGCGCGGCGGCCATCGAACAACTGGAGATCTGGGGTCAGCGGGTGGCCTGCGAGGTGATTAAACAGAAAAGCGGCTCAGATCCGTCGGCCGTGGTTTTTGACGCCCTGAAGGCGGCAAAATCCCGGAGCAGCGATGTGCTCATCGTGGATACAGCTGGCCGGCTCCATACGAAAATCAACCTCATGGAAGAGCTGAAGAAAGTCAAACGCATCATAGACCGGGAGGTACCTGGGGCTCCGCACGAGATTCTCCTCGTCCTGGATGCAACTACGGGCCAGAATGCCATCGCCCAGGCCAAAATGTTCAATCAAGCCTTAGGAGTAACGGGCATCGCCTTGACCAAATTGGATGGCACAGCCAAAGGGGGAATTCTGATCGCCATCTCCGATGAGCTGAAAATTCCCCTGCGCTACATCGGCATCGGCGAGAAAGTGGATGACCTGCGGGAATTTGACGCCCAAGACTTCGTCGAAGCCCTTTTTTAACCTTTTCCCCTTTTCGCCTATTTCTTCAATTGGATTTCACCGTCTTTGGAAAAGGGGATGGTGGTGGTCCCCAATCTTGTTTTAATGACTGCCGCCCCCTCAATCTTATACCGCAGGGCTTTGCCGGAGAGAACGAAGCCGAATGAGCTGCCCAGGCTTTTAAAATCGGTTTGCAGGGGAACCTGGATCAGCGTCGAAGATGATTTAGCGATCAATACTTCCTTCTCCATTCGACCATTACCCATCTGCTGACCTTCAATATAAGCTCTATATTCCAACCGCCGCAGCTTCAGGTCAAAACTGTTGGGGTTCTGTACCTCGATGCCGAACAGAAAATTGATCTCCCCCAAGGAGAGACGCGTGACCGCGACCTCCTTCAGAGTAAAAGTCGGCTTCTCATAAAACCAGCTTGCGCAAGCTGGCAGAACAAACAGGAGCCCGAGCAAAAATATTTTTTGGGCCAGCTTCATCTTCTGAAATCTGAATTTGATGGGACGCAGATTTTCGCCGATAACCACAGATAATTATTTTCTTTTTCGTTTATCATGATAATCTATATTCGTTGGTATGCACAAAGGAATTTTTTTTACGATCCAGTCAGGTATCAATCTATCTTATGTCCCCTGTTCTGTCAACAACTTGCCGTCTTCTAATGGTCGATCATTCTTAAGTGGTGGACAATCATTGATCTGCTATGGCGATCGCTTTATTATGGAACAACTCAGCGGAACGTATTAAAATATATTCACCCTGGATCGTCGAGGCTTCGAAATTTATCGTTTTTCAAAAGAATCCCGTTTCATTATAGATCCTTAGACCTCACGGCGCGGCAAGGAGCAAATGGCCATCCGAATTCAAAGCATTCCCCTATCCCTGGAGGAAGATGAATCCACTCTTCAGCGCAAGGCGGCCGAGTACCTCAAAATTTCAGCGGAACATATACAGAATTCCAAGATCATCAAGAAATCGCTCGATGCCCGCCGGAAGAATCGCCTTCATTTTGTGTATGCTCTCGAATTAACTCTCTCGGCTGAGCAGGAAAAAAAAGTTTTCCATCAGCCTCCCCTCAACCTTCAAATCCAGAAGGTTACAGAAGCACCTGCCCAGGTCTCCGCCCGCATCAGGAAAAAGCCCGCGCAGCGCCCTGTTATCGTCGGTACTGGTCCCGCCGGTCTCTTTGCCGCCCTGAAGTTGACCGAAAGCGGCCTGCCTCCCCTGATTCTGGAGCGGGGGAAACAAATCCCTGGCCGAGTCAAGGACGTGGAAAGGTTCTGGCATAACGGAATCCTGGAGGCTGAGAGTAACGTCCAGTTCGGAGAAGGAGGAGCCGGGACATTCTCAGACGGAAAACTTTATACCCGTCTGCATGACCCCCGCGTTTCCGCCATCCTGGAAACCTTTCATCGCTTCGGAGCCCCTTCTGAAATCCTTTATCTTCAAAGGCCCCATATCGGGACGGATAACCTCCGGCGAGTGGTTCTGGCCATTCGCCAGCACCTCCAGGGTCAAGGCGCGGAGTTCAAATTCCAGGCCAAGGTAACCGGGTTGAAAATCTTCCATGATGAGGTCCGGGGAGTCATGGTTAACGAAAAAGACGAGATCGAGGCTTCCATCCTCTTGCTGGCCTTGGGGAATAGCGCCCGGGACACGTTTCGGATGCTCCAAAGTTCTGGTGTGGCCCTGGAGCCTAAACCCTTCGCCGTCGGCCTCCGGGTGGAGCATCCCCAGGGACTCATCGACCGCATTCAATACGGTCCGTCCGCAGGCCATCCGCGATTACCCCCGGCCGAATACCAATTCACTTACCGCGACTCCAAGGGTCGCGCTGTCTATTCCTTCTGCATGTGTCCGGGCGGGTCGGTCATTGCAGCCAGTTCAGAGAATCAGGGGCTGGCCACCAATGGAATGAGTCTGTTTCGCCGGAATTCCCCTTTTGCCAACAGTGCCCTGGTCGTCAGCGTGGGAATTGAAGATTTTGGAGGAACTGGGCCTTTCGCCGGTATGGAATTCCAGCGCCGATGGGAAGAGATGGCGTATCGATTAGGTGGGGGCAACTTCCGGGCCCCGGCCCAAGGAGTTCTTGACTTTCTACAAAACCGGGCCCCTTCTGCCCTTCGGGAAACGAGCTTCAAGCCGGGTATCACCCCTGCCCGTCTGGACGAATGCCTTCCCGCCTTTGTTTTGGAGAGCCTCCGCGAAGCGCTTCCTCAATTCAACCGAAAGATGCCAGGCTTTATCTCTTCGGAGGCTGTATTCATCGGCATTGAAACGCGCACTTCTTGCCCGCTACGCCTCTCGCGGAATAAGGACTATCAATCGCAGAGTGTTCGAGGCCTCTACCCCATCGGCGAAGGATCAGGTTATGCTGGGGGAATCATCAGCTCCGCGCTCGACGGATGGAAAGCCGCCGAAGCGGTCT
>CAYQWO010000353.1:0-4437 GCA_964421095.1 uncultured Syntrophaceae bacterium | reverse complement strand
TGGCCATGGCCATCGGGGAGATCATGCCTGAAATGGACCGCATTTACATCTCCACCCACGCAGCCACAGACCGCCTGACCGAGGAATTGGTCTGGAAGAAGGGAATCAAGCACATTTTCCGCACCACTGTGCCAACTTACCAGGAGGGACTTCTGCCGGCCCTGATCTTCAAGGATTTCATGCACATTAAAAGATGGGCAGGGATTAACTGCGATTATGAGTACGGGTACGTTTCCTGGTCCCTATTTAAGGAAACACTGAAAAAATACCGCCCAGACGTAGAATTTGTCGCTTCCACCTGGGCTCCCTTCTGGACGATGGATTTCACCCCCCACATTTCCGCCGCCTTGGCGGCCAATCCCGATGCCATCTTCTCCACTCCCTGGGGAGGGGAAGGGGTACAGCTCATTCGCCAAGCCATGATCATGGGGGCCTTCGACAAGATTCAGTTATGGTGGCATCCCACCGGGGCTACGACCGATTTCATGGAGGCTGTGACTTCAGAAGTGAGAGCGGATAAATTCAAGGGTAAGCTTTGGGTAAGTGGGCGATACATCCACAATTGGCTCGAAACCCCAGAAAATAAGGGCTTCGTCGAGAGATTCGTGAAAAGATGGGCCATCTATCCCTTCCATCCGGGCCAGGGGGCCTATGATGCTGTATATTTTGTCAAAGCCGCTTTGGAAAAGACCCGCAGTTTAAAAACGGCCGATGTAATCAAGGCCTTGGAAGGAATGGAGCGCATGACCCCAGCTGGCCCGAAGTATATAAGGCCAGAAGATCATCAGGCGATCTATCCGACTCCTGCGGGAAGGCCGATCCACGACCCGGCTTACCCGATTGCCGTAGTGGGAGATTTCAGGATGATTCCGGCGAAGGATTACTTCCGTCACCCGCCTTTTGAACCCATCAAGATCAGCAAATGATTTTTCAGGGGGAGCCAGAAGCCAGAGGGCTCCCCCAAAAATAAGAGGGACTGAGGGATATGGAAACATTGGCTTTCCAAGGGCTGGTAGGCCTGAGCTTGGCCATGTACCTGTGGCTGTTAGCTGCTGGCTTGACTATCGTCTTCGGTGTCTTAGGAGTCCTCAATTTCGCCCACGGCAGTCTGTTCATGCTGGGAGCCTATTTTGCTTTCACTTTCTACGGCCTGTGGGGAGTCAATTTCTGGCTGGCTATTATTCTGAGCCTCTTGACTGTGGGGATTGTCGGTTATCTCATGGAGCGTTTTTTTTTGCGCCACATCTACCATCTGGATCACGCCTATCAACTTCTCTTAACCTTTGGTTTTATCCTCATCTTTGATGATGCGGTAAAAATGGTCTGGGGAGGCGTGGCCAAAATTCCACCCATGCCCAGTTTTTTTGAGGGGACCATCCCAGTCTTTGGCAGGCTCTTTCCGATTTACAACATTTTCATCATCGGGTCCGGGTTACTCGTAGCCCTGCTTCTCTCGATGCTTTTCGAAAAGACCTGGTGGGGAAAGATTGTGCGGGCCTCGGCTTCTGACCGCGAGATGGCCAGTGCCATCGGTGTTAACATTCCCATGCTCTTCACCGGGGTCTTCGTCTTCGGGGCCATGCTGGGAGCCCTAGGCGGAGCATTGGGAACCCCTGTGCGGGTGGTCGCCCCAGGGATCGGGGCGGCGATGATCATCCAGGCTTTCATCATCACAGTGATCGGCGGGCTGGGAAACCTGAAGGGAGCTTTCGTGGGGGCGGTCATTGTGGGTGTCCTGAGTGCTTACGGCATTCTTCTTTTTCCGGTTTTCGAGCTCTTCCTTATCTTTGTGATTATGGCCGTAGTCCTGATGGTGAAACCTCATGGGTTGTTCGGGGGATGATCTATGAAAAAGACTCTGATGATTCTTATCTTGGTAGCCATGTTGTTCCTGTTGCCATTATTTGCCGGGAAGTACATTATTTACATGACCATCCATATTCTTCTTCTCTCGCTCTTTTCCCTTGGGTTCAACCTTCTTTTCGGGTACACGGGGTTGCTCTCTTTCGGACATGCCGGCTTCTATGCCGTAGGTGCCTACGCCTGCGCCAAAATTCTCTTGGCGGCCCCTTCGCTTTTGGTAGGGATTTTCGGGGGAGTTATCTTTGCGGGAGCAGTTTCTTTCCTGCTGGGCGTTCTCTGCATCCGACATACCCGTATCTATTTTTCGATGCTCACTCTATGTTTTGGAATGATGATTTTTTCCCTGGCCTGGAAATGGCGGGACATGACTGGAGGAGATGACGGACTGGTGGGGATTCCCCGTGCTCCTTTAGAAATCCCTGGTCTTTTGCGGATCAATATGGCCACCATGGAAAGTTATTATTACGTTGTGCTGGTTTCCTCTCTTTTGGCCATCTTTATTTTTCACCGCCTCGTGCATTCCCCTCTGGGCCTGACTTTGCAAGGGATTCGGGATAGCGAAACACGAGCGGCCTGCGTGGGCATCTCCGTGAGGAATTACCGTCTGATTTCTTTTACCGTTGCCGGATTGTATGCCGGTCTGGCTGGCGCGCTGCTCCCCCCTCTGGAAAATACGGTGACTCCTCCTGTGGCCCACTGGAGTCATTCGGCAGAGCCAGTGCTGGCTACGCTTTTAGGTGGCATTTATACCTTTGCCGGTCCCATTGTTGGCGCGTTCCTTTTTTATATCATCAAGGACATCATCGTCCGCTTCACAGAATACTGGCTGATCTGCCTGGGAGTGATCGTTTTGGTTTTGGTGCTGGGGTTCCGGGGAGGGGTGGTGAGCATCTTTTCAGGGAAAGGAGGTGGAAGGTGAAAGAGATCATCCGCACCGAAGGCCTGGCCAAGTATTTCGGAGAATTGGCCGCCGTACATGCGGTAGACTTTTCCCTTAAGGAAGGAATTTTCACCTCGATCATCGGCCCCAATGGGGCGGGCAAGACCACCCTTATCAATCTCATGTCCGGTTATCTGTACCCGGATGCCGGCAGGATTTTTTTCCGCGGAACCGAGATTACCAGGATGCCCGCGCATAAAAGGGTGAAGATGGGGATCAGTCGCTCCTTTCAAATCATGAATATTTTTCCCCGGCTGACAGTTTTCCATAATATTCTCCTGCCGGTTCTATCCCGCCTGAATAGAAATTGCAGGGCATTTTCGGCCCTGGGAAGCCAGAAGGGGGCAGTGGAGGAAACGGAAAAGATTCTTAACGAAGTCTGGCTCTGGGAAGATAAAGATTCTCCAGCTGCTGCGCTCTCCCACGGGGATCAGAGGCTTCTGGAGTTGGGAATCGCTGTGGCCACGAATCCCCAGGTTTGTTTCCTCGATGAACCTTCCTCAGGGATGAACCCGGTCGAGAGAATCAAGGTTTTAGAGCTGGTGAAAAAATTATCCGCCGAGAGGAAAACCACCTTCGTCATCGTTGAGCACGACATGGATGTGGTCTTCTCCCTCTCGGATTGGATTGTGGTGATGAACCGCGGGGAGATCCTCGCTGAGGGGAAGCCGGATGAAATTCGCGACAATCAGGAAGTAAGGGATATTTACCTGGGGGAGGAGATATGACGGCCATTTTGGAAGTCCGGGAGATCGTCACAGCCTACGGGCAAAGCCAGGTTCTCCATGGTGTTTCCCTGGTTGTTGAGCAGGGAGAAGTTGTCTCTCTGTTGGGACGGAACGGGGCTGGAAAAACCACGACTCTCCGATCCGTTATGGGGCTGACGCCTCCCCGCTCCGGAAGCATTCTGCTGAAAGGGAGGGAACTTGTCGGTCGTAAGCCTTTTGAAATTGCTAAGCTGGGAATCGGCTATGTTCCTGATGACCGGAGGATTTTTCCCGATCTGACTGCCGAAGAAAATTTGGAAATTTCCAGACGTCTGGGAAAAAAAAGCGGAGGGCAATGGACTGCCGAAAGGGTATACAAGCTCTTTCCTGTCCTGGAGGGACTGCGAGCCAGCAAAGGGAACTGCCTGAGCGGCGGAGAGCAGAAGATGTTGGCTATTGGCCGCGCTTTGATGAAGACCCCGGATTTGTTGCTGTTAGATGAGCCGGTAGAGGGCCTGGCCCCTTTAGTGGTGAGGAATGTCATAGAGGTCGTCCGGGAGATCCAGAGATCAGGAGTTACCATCCTGCTGGCGGATCAGAATTTAAAATTCTGCCGCAAGGTTGCGGGCAGGGGATACATCATCGAGAAAGGCCTCATTCATTACCAGGGAGATATGGAAAGCATCTGGCAGAACGAGGAGATCGTCAGGAAATACTTGGCGGTGTGAAAAGATATGAAACCACATCACGGCAGAGCCGCAACCGAAGGAAAATCTTTAACTTGAAAAGAGTATTCGCCGACCGGTGGCTCTCGACCCATTAAAATCCCCTCTTGCCCCCCTTTGGCAAAGGGGGGTCGGGGGGGATTTGGTTGGGGGCACGCTGCGCTGTGGCCTCTGTCGTTAGATTTTGAAAACACTTGCAGGC
>CAYQWO010000352.1:0-4446 GCA_964421095.1 uncultured Syntrophaceae bacterium | reverse complement strand
CTGTAGAGACGAATCAGGGCTGTGCCCCCCAGTTCTTTCCCTCCCCTGAGGAAGTCAACCATGAAGTTGCCGATCCAGGGTACGGAAGATAGATTCGAGAGGACCATGGCGGTCCCCCAGAAAGCTGCCTGGGAAAGCGGAAGGAAAAACCCGCTGAAATTCGTCCAGACCGTAAGGAAGAGGGAAAGGACTCCCAGCAACCATCCAGCCCGTGAGCCGATCTTGTATTCACCCGCATAAAAAACTCGCAGGAGATACAGGAGCATGAGGATGAGGAAGAAATTTCCCCCCACGCCGTGAACCCGGCGAGTCAACCAGCCGAAGGGCACCTGTTCTTCCAGTCGCTCCACGGAAGAAAAAGCCTGGGCGAAGGTGGGGATATAATAGACGGCCATAAAGATGCCTGAAAAAACGGTCAGGGCAAAGGTTCCCCATAGGGCGTAGACGAAGAAATAGGAATCCGGCTTCGCGCGGATTTCTCGCTGAGCTATTTCTTTGCCCATCTTAACTGCCTCCCACCAGAACCCTGTCTTCCTTCACCTGTACTCTCCAGCGCTCCAGGGGCGAGGGCGGAGGACCACTCAGGACATTGCCTTCCGCGTCGAAATGCCCCTCATGACAGGAGCAGTAAAACTCCTTCTTCTCCGGAATCCAGGCCACTGTGCAGGCCAGGTGCGTGCAGGCCAGAGAAAAAGCTTTGAAGCTTCCGTCTTCTCCTTGAATCAGGATTCCCGGTAAACCTGCATACTGAAACATGTAATCTCCCCTCGCGGCCATTTCACTGAGGGGAATTTCCACAGCAGGAGCTGCTCCTCCGCCAGGGGCGAGAAAACGGTATACCCCGTAGATGAAGCTTCCCCCCGCGGCTGCCAGAAAAAGGCTGTAGAGTCCCTTGAGCAGTCCTCGGCGAGTAGTCATGAAATCCAGGGTCTCACGGTTCACTTTGCCCGAAATCTCTCCGGGCGCTTTGGCGGGTCCTTCAGTCATCCATTTGACCTCATGCCGGAAGGTTTCATCTTTTCTCCTTTGTCGCGTCGGGCCAGAAAAGGGAGGCTTCAGCGACCGAGATCTCTTTCGCGCCCACGTAACTATGACATTGATTGCAGCCTGTTCGGGGGTTGTGGCAGAGAACACACTCCCTCTGGCTAAAATCTCCCTGATTCAAGGCCTCCATATGCAGAGTTCGCCAGCGCTCCAGGGGAGCGTGGTACTCCGGAGCAGCCGTACCTCGAGCCACGGTTACCGCCAGGGGGCCCTCCCCTTTCAGCTCCGGCTTTTGTACCTGCTGGCAACTACTGAGGCTGAAGGCCAATGCCCAAAGGATTATGATCCAGTAATTCAAAAAACACATCGCCGGCTCAGATTAAATTCATTCGGACGCTGATTTCCGCAGATCTACGCAGAAAATTCTTTCCCGAGATTAACGGGCTAAACAGAGCCAAAGTTGCCAAACGGGATTTCTGCATTTTGATAAAATCCTGAAAATCCGCTTTTATCCGCGTCCCAAAAAAATTATTTCAACACCAGGGCCTTTCCCAGCAGGTCATGAACGCCGCCCACTTCGCAATCCACCCGATGGTGCTTCATGACCTCCGGCAGGTTGGCCTTGCAGATGGCGCAGATGGTGGCCAGGTAATTGGCTCCTGTGGCCCGGCAGGCTTCTGCTCGAGGCTGGCCCCCGGCCAGGCGAATTTCCATGATCTCATCAGCCAGAAGACCACCGCCCGCACCGCAGCAGTAAGTTTTCTCCCGGATGGTGTCCGGGGCCATTTCTACAAAATGATTGCACGTCGCCTTGATGATGTTTCTGGGAGGTTCGAAATATCCCGCAGCCCGGGCTACGTTACACGGGTCATGGTAAGTTACCTGTAGGGAATCATTGGCTGTTTTATCAATCTTAAAGGCCCCCCGGGAAATCAGCTCCCAGGTCAGATCGCATATATGCATCGGATAAGGCACTTCCAGAAAGTCCATCGGCCCGCTCAAGGTGGTGGTGAAGGCCAGACCGGCCCTCCAGGCATGCCCTCACTCGCCCCAATATATTTTTTTCACCTTCAGCTGGCGGGCCGCCTCCAAAATCCGGTTGTTCGCCTTCTTCAGGTTGGCATAATTCAAGAAGAGCCCGAAATTTCCGCCTTCATTGCAGTAGGTGCTGGTCGTCCAGGATATGCCGGCAGCGTGAAACATCTTGGCATAGCCGATCATGGTGTTGGTGTTAACGAAGTTATCCGCGGAAGGCGGAACGAGAAGGATCTCCGCCCCTACGGCGTCCACCGGAAACTTAATATCCAGCCCCTCGGTGTCCTTGAGGTCCTCCTCCAGGAAGGCGCAATTATCCTTCCAGGCTGGGGGCCAGATGCCCAGGTTATTGCCGGCATCGTAAACCTTGGCCACCACTTCGGTGACATATTTGGTGGCCACTCCCGCAGCGGCCATGATCTCCCGGGCGGCCATGGTAATCTCAGCCGTGTCGATCCCATAGGGGCAAAAGACTGAGCAACGGCGGCATTCGCTGCATTGATAAAAATAAGTGTACCAATCCCGGAGTACTGCTTCGTCCAGTTCTTCAGCTTCGTTGGCCCGACCCCAGACTTTCCCCCCCAGGGTGAAATAGCGTTTATACACTTTCCGGAACAGATCGGCCCGGGCCACGGGCATGTTTTTTGGGTCTGCCGTTCCCAGGAAAAACTGGCATTTGTCGGCACAGGCTCCGCACTTCACGCAAATATCCAGGAAGAGGCGGACTGAGCGGTATTTATTGAGTACTTCGGCCATCTTCTGCAGCATGGCCTCTTTCCAATCGGCAAGGCGCTCCTTGGGCAAGTCAATCTTGAGCATGTCCTTTTCCTTGGCCGGATGGCAGCGCCGGTCCATGGAAGCTCCCATTTTGATCTCAGGGGTGGGAAGCGGCCTTCTCATTCTTTTTTCCCTTCGCTGGCTGCCGCCAGTGTCTGGGCATATTTTTCAGGGCGAGAGAGGTTCAAGGCATTGTAAGACACTGGGAAATCCCAGGGGTTGACAAACCGCTGCGCAAAATTCGCCCGCTGGTTGCGCGTGGGGCTCAGGACAAGGCCGCCGGAATGCATCAGCTTGCCGAAGGGAAAGTAAATTAGCAAAACCATCACCAGCAGGAAATGCAGAGCAAAGAGCCAATGGGCGTCTGCCAGGAAGGGCTGAAAGTGGATCAGGCCGAGGAGCAGCGCCTTGACGTCCACGATATACGTCCTGAAAAAAACTTTCAGCAGGATGCCGCTGACGGCAATGGCGAGTAGGAGGACCAGCGCAAAGTAGTCTCCCAAGATCGAGATATAGAGGGCGCGGTCGATGACCAGCCGGCGAGCGAGCAGAAAAGCCAGGGGCAAAGGGATGAGGTAGCCAGCATAAAGGCCCAGGGTTTGAATGGCTGCCACCCATCCGGGGACAGGATAGAGGAAATACCTGAAGTGTCTCAGAATAACCAACCAGAGGAAGATGTGAAATGAAAACCCACCTGCCCAGAGAAGTTTGTCGGCGTGAAAAAGGTTGGGAAACCAGAAAATATCCCCGATCAGCCGCCAGACGACACCTAACCGGCTCTGGGGAGCGGGGGGTACGACGATGCGCAGGGGCACGGGCGTCTTCGCCCAGCGCCAAAAGCGGTACAAAGTGCCCAGGAGGAAAATCCCGAAGCTCAAATAGGGAAGATAGATGAAAAGGAACTTCATCTCCATTTCTCAAAAACTTGGCTGGCAAACATGGGAAGCCAAAAAAGCGCCAGCTCCCCTCCTAAACCGGAACTCCCAAACGCCTATAGATCTCCGGCAGTTTCTTCTCTGCCTGGGCTTTCACCTCGAAATAGAGATGATGGCCGTGCGCATCCATGGCCACGGTCAAGGGCCCGAAGTCTTTGACCCGGAATTGGTATAGCGCCTCGGGGTGAATATCCTCCCAGTAAACTTTCTCCACCTCCACAATCTGATTCGTCTCCAGGGCAGCGGCCCCGCCGACGATGGCCAGGTAGCAGCCCCCGAATTTTTTCATGGCTTCCAAACTCGCCTGGTATTGGCCGCCCTTGCCGATGATCGCTCGCACTCCGTATTTCTCCATGAGGCCGGGCGTAAACCGATCCATGCGTCCGCTGGTGGTGGTGCCCACGCAGATCTTTTCCCAGCGATCTCCCACCTTCTTGAGACTCGGGGCGGTGTGCAGGCAAACCGCTCCCTGCAGAGAGACCGGCGGGTCCATCTTGTGGTCGAAGATGCGGATCTGAGTGAGGTCCCGAATTCCAAAGATGATTCCGTTCAAGATCACCGTATCGCGTACGTAAAGCTTTCTTACGATTTCTTCCGTCAGCGGTGTCGTCAAAGTATATGTGGCCATTTCATTCTCCTTTCTAAATGCGGAATTCGGAAGTCAGAAGCCGTACTCTACCCTTCCATCACGGTAGATCTTCCCCCGGGCCCTCCG
>CAYQWO010000351.1:0-4451 GCA_964421095.1 uncultured Syntrophaceae bacterium | reverse complement strand
GCGAAAGTTTTCTCCCGGCATAATGGGGCCATCTCTTTCAGGATTTTTTCCGGCAACCTTCGAAAAAAGGGAGACCCGCGCAGCGTTCTTTTTATCACCTGGACCGTGGATGGGAGTATCGGTGTCATTTTCTATCCTTCGTCGAGAGTTCTAAAGGAAGATAGACCCGGAACTTGGAACCGATCCCGGGCTGGCTCTGCACGTCAATCGAGCCAAGGTGTGCTTCTACGATCCCTTTCACAATGGGAAGCCCGAGCCCGGTGCCCATGATCTTGCGAGTCTGAGTATTCTTCACCCGGTAAAACTTGTCAAAGATGCGGGGGAGGTCTTCCGCTGAGATGCCGATCCCGGTGTCCACGACCTCCACGCAAAGATGGCTTCCTTCGATCCGGGCATAAAGGCTGACTGACCCACCTTCAGAAGTGTATTTGATTCCATTGCTCACCAAATTGATGAAGACCTCTTCCATATTTCCCCGGTCCGCCATGACCTGTGGCAGTTCCTCACTGCAGGAGAGCTGCAAGGAAATGTTCTTCTTTTCAGCTTCATGCCCCAGGAGTTCAATGACTTTCTCCAGCAGCTCGGTAATCTGAGTGGGCTCTTTTTGCTGGACTACAAAACCCGCTTCGATCTTGGAGAGGTCCAGCAGGTCGTTGATCAGGGTCAGTAGAGCATGCGTTCGCTCTTTGGCTCTTCCGAGCATTTCTTTCTGCCGCTCGTTCACCTCTCCAATAATCCCAGCCAGGACCACAGAAAGCTGTTGCTCTACCGAAGTGAGGGGGGCGCGGAGCTCGTGGGAAACCATGGCCACGAAATCCGATTTCATCCTTTCTATGGCTTTCAGCATGCTGATGTCCCGAAGGACCGTCACCACCCCCAGGACTTCTCCCTCCTCGCTGCGCACCGTAGCCATATGGGCCATGAGGGCCATCTCCCCCATCGCTACTTCTTGCGAGACCGCCGAGCTCCCTTCTTTGCTCACTTGGATAATTTTGCGAACTAAATCATCCAGGCAACCGCTGTCGAAGCACTCCCTCAGGGGCTTTCCAAAAGCTGGTAACGTTCTCATCCGTAGCATTTTCACTGCCGCCGGATTGTGCAGGACCACATGCCCTTCCTGGTCCGTGACCAAAACTCCGTCCGCCATAGAGTAGATGATCGTTTTAATCTTGCTCTTCTCATCCGCGATCTGCCGCAGCCCCTTCTCCCGTTCCCTCCGCAGAAGCTCTGCTTCCCTTTGCAAGGTCTTCTTCTCCAGGGCGCGATGGACGACGATGCGCAACTGATCCGGCGTGAAGGGCTTCGGGATAAAATCATAAGCCCCGGCCTTCATGGCCTCCACGGCCGACTCCACCGTAGCATAACCTGTGATGACTACTATGAGAAGGTCTGGATACGTACTCTTGGCCTGCTGCAGGACCTCCATCCCACTCATCCCGGGCATCTTCAGATCCAGGAGCAAGAGATCAGGGGAGGCCTCTTTCATCAAAACCAACCCCTCCTCCCCTCTGGAAGCAGTCTGGACCGTCCATCCCTCTTTGCTGAGGATCTTGACGCATCCATCCCGGATGATTTTTTCATCATCCACTACTAAGATATTGGCCATAAACTCAAAACCTTTCACCGCAGAGCGCGCCGAGAGCGCAGCCTCTGCGATCTCTGCGGTGAAAAAATGTCTTTCAGCCCGCGATCAGGGCTTCCACCCGGCGCACGAGCTCGGCAGGCTCTACAGGTTTATCGATATAATCATCAGCCTCCGTCCGCAGTCCCATATCGATGGTATAGAGGGTGTGGGGGAGCGCCTGCATTACAGCAGTGAGAAGCAGGATCGGGATTTTTTTGTATTTCGGGTCCCGCTTCAGCTCCGAGCACACCGCATACCCATCCGGAGGGGGCATCATCACGTCTAAGATAATCACATGAGGATTTTCTTTCCGCGCCTTCTCCAGTCCCTCTTTTCCATCATAGGCGACAATTACCTCATAAGGCCTGGTCTCCAGGATGGCTTTGGTGGCCTCGACGAAATCAGGATCATCATCTACCAAAAGTACTTTTGGTTGCATACCCATGATTTTACCTCCCTCTTTCTTAAAATCTCCAAAATCTTACACCTTTTTCCCCTTACCATTTTGCTGCTTCCAGAATGGCGGGAACTTTCTTTTCCCATCCGGCGGGGATAAAATGAACCCCCTGCGAAAGGCTTTTAAGCTCCCTTACGATTCGGGCACTGATCCCCACACTCGCCCTGACCCGATCTCCGGCCTTCCCGATCTCTTCAATCAATACTTCTGGTATCATGATGCCGGGCATGTTCTTGTTCAGAAACCTGGCCATGGAGACCGATTTCAGGGGAAGCACACTCCCCAGAATGGGGACACCAAAATTGGACGCACGTTTCAGGAAACGTTCAAAAGACCGAAGGTCAAAGATCGGTTGAGTTTGGAAGAACTTGACCCCCGCGGCGATCTTCTTCTCCATCTTTATGAGTTGCAGTTCTAAGGCTGAATCGGTGCCGGGGATTGGGCTGACTGTGGCCCCAGGGAAAAAGGTTGGCCGCCCCTGCAGAGGATTCTTTCCCAGGTCCTGGCCATTTTCCAAGGTTTGAATGGCTTTCAAAAGCTGGATGGAGTCCAGATCGAAGACCGGTTTTGCCTGGGGATGGTCTCCCATGGAGGCATAATCGCCGGTGACCACTAAGATGTTTCGGATGCCTAGAGCGGCCGCCCCTAGGAGGTCGGCTTGCAGGGCCAGACGATTCCGGTCCCGGCAACTGATGTTTAAAATGGGCTCAAATCCCTTCTCTTGCATGAGGTGACTGATAGCCAAGGGGGACATAGCCATCACCGAATTTTTACCATCCGTGACGCTTAGGGCGTCCACCTGACCCCTCAGATCTTCCACGGCTCCGATGAGTTCCGATACCTCGGTACCTTTGGGCGGTGTAACCTCACAGGTGATGACGAACTTTCCTTGCTGTAATCTTTCCTGAAGAGTCATCTCTTGCTCCTTCAGTGGTAATTGGCGACTTGATTATTCTTTCGGCATTTGCACCGTTATACTGGTTCGCAGCTGGATCAATGGTAAAATTTCGCTGTAGTCCCTTGGTTCCACATAATGCCTCAACACGTCCAACCTTCCTTGAGCTTTCAGGCGGTCATAGATCAGCTCCCACCCGCAGGTCTTCTTAGAATCGACCTCGCACCGTCCCTGATTCGCCCCCTGGCAAGGACCATTCAAAAGACCCTTGGGACAGAAAGATAGGGGGCAAAACCCGGTGCCCAGGGTTAGAAGGCAATCCCCGCAGAGCCGGCAGGCCTCTTTTTCCTTCCAGCCCCCTTGAAATCCTTCCACTGAGGTCGTGCGCAGGGCGGGCACAATCATTCTGCCCGCCGTGGCCCAAAGAGCCTGAACGCCTACTTCACAGGACATGGCCAATAAAAGGTCTGCACCAAAAACCTGCCGGAAATGGCGAAAAAGACTGAGTTCATCCATCCCCTTGTTGCAAAGGGCGTCCAGTACCAAAGTGCCGGTGATGGGCACCCCTTTCAGCTCCAGTTCTCCCTTCAGCCGCTGGAGCTGTACCTCCCCTCCGGGGTTGCAGAGGGTCTTCCATCCACTGCACCCGATTAGAAATATCCGCTTTCCCTTTTCCAAGTCTTGCAGGATCTCTTCGCTCTTGCGCGGCTCCAAAGTAATCATTTCAGTCCCCCAAATCTTTTATGAATCTTTTTTCAAAAAGAAATATTGGTTAGCTTTCGGCCGAAGATGGGGCAGCGCCATGAGCCGTGTCAGGTGCAGGGCTGAATACCGGCCGCCTGCAATATTTCTGGCACAACTTCCTCTCGCCCGATGGCCATGATGTGTGCTCCTTCGGCCATTTTTTCCTCTTTTATCTTACGAATCATGCGTCCGGCGATCTCGATCCCCTTCTTCAACGCCTGTCCCTTAGGGGCGCTCGAAAGCTCATCGATCAGCGTTTGGGGGACAAAAATCCCGGGCACATTCTCGTTCATATACTTGGCCATCTTGGCCGAGGTCAGGAGAACAATTCCCGCCAAAATCTTCACCGGGAATTTTCGGGCGTAATCCATGAAGCTGCGGAAATTATCCAAATCGTAAATCGCTTGGGTCTGGAAAAACTCCGCGCCGCACTCCACTTTTTTCTCAAATTTCATCAACTGCGGCTCCAGGGGGCGGGCCTCCGGCGTAACGATCGCTCCCGCGCAAAATTCCACCTTTCCCTCCAGGTCACTTCCTCCCAAGTCCTTCCCCGTTTCCAGGGTACGAATGACCCCCAGTAGTTGAGTAGAGTCCAGATCGAAAACGGATTTGGCAGCTTTGTGATCTCCTACGGGCACCGCATCACCTGTCAGGCAGAGGACGTTGCGGATTCCCCGGCTGTAGGCAAGGAGGAGATCTGCCTGCAGGGCCAGCCGGTTTCGGTCCCGACA
>CAYQWO010000350.1:0-4460 GCA_964421095.1 uncultured Syntrophaceae bacterium | reverse complement strand
ATCCCGAAGCACCGAGGGAAATCTTCTCGCCTCAATGTTCATAGCTTGACTGCCCATCCCCCGTTTGCGACCTCTGCCTGTACCATTCGTTGGTATCTTCGAATGTTGGTTGGACCCTCGCGTAAATTTTTCTAACGCCCGCAAACTCTTTCGTTAATAAGACTTACGATATATCGACCTCTACCCTTCGCTTTTTTTATCTCTGTTCGGGGGAAGTTCCTGTTTTCATGGAGCTATTTATTAACATTATGGGAAATCTGCATCGGGCACGAAGTTTGATAGGGAAAGGGCAAGGGAGGAGTCAAAAATGGGGAAAGGGGTGAGCCAAAAATGAAAAAGAAGCTTGGGGAAGCGATCCTTTTCGTTCTGGTAATCAACTTTTTTGTGATTCCTCTTTGGAGCTTGGCGATTACTGGAAGGATTATTTGCTGGCCACATCGTACTTGTCCTACCTATGATTTTTTCCTGGAGGTTCTTCGAAAGATACGTGCTAATTTCAGACCGGAAACCCACGGGCTCAACGCGGCAGGAAGGACCCAGCGGAGCCTGGGCTCAGCCCATCTCCGCGCGGCTTAGGTCCTTGCCGAGGATCCTTCGAGATGGGGGGTGTATCTATATACCTAGTTAATGTGGTCACGGGCCGGATGAGGTTCTGAATATAGGTTCTGGCTTGGGGATACTTTTTTCCATCTAAGGCCTCCAGGAGTTGGCAGAAGATTCCCGCCGTACCGCCTTCCTTTCACTTTACCCGCCAGCAGTCTCCTATCAGCCTTCCGGCAAATGCCGGGCGGCCCATTCGATGCTCAATTCCACGAGCCTTCCGCAAGTGGGAATACCCGATTCATTCCACCCGAGCATTTGGTAATACAATTTCTGGGCCGCCGAGAGTTTTTCCGGGTCCACTCCCACCCCCTTCAGATTGCTGTCCGCCGGTGAGGAAGCGAATCTTTTGGGCAACGTATCGTCTCGGCGGGAAAACCCCTCGCGAAGGTTGAAGATGCGGGCTAGAGTTATGCCCCGCTCCACGATCTTCATGAGCTTATAGGAACTCATGGGCCAGCCCGTAATCGCTTCCACCGCCTGGGTGATCTGCTCGTTACTCCAGGGAACAAAGAGACAGAGGACAAGATAATTGCCCAGATGACGCCACAGACCAACCTGGTAGAGCATCCGGGCTTTTCGCCCGCTCATTTCATAGACCGGTACGGACTCAGCCAGACCGATCCAGTCCCATTCTGCCAGCTTCTTATTGACCAAATCGTCATGAATTCCTGTGCAATGATCCGCCCCCGTGGCATGAATGCTATAGTGGAGCCCCATCCCCTGCTTATACCGCGGTTCATGCATGGGGATCTCCTCCCCTTTGACGTGCATGGCCCATTCCTCTGAACCTTTCCCGATTTTCTCGGCGGCCCTCTTCGTTCCTTCCGCCAAGAGATTTCCCAGCCCTCTCCGCAAGGCGATCCGCTCCACCATCTCCACCATGGCCGAAGCGTTGCCGAAGGTAAGCTCCAGGCCATCCGTATCCTTCAGGCTCAAGACCCCTTTCTCAAAGCACTCCATGGCGAAAGAAATCGAGACCCCCGTTGAGATCGTGTCCATACCGTACCGGCCGCAGAGCTCGTTGGCCTTCATGATGGCTTCGATCCGGTCTACCCCGCAGTTGGACCCGAGGGCCGCCAGCGTCTCGTACTCCGGCCCTCCATAGATAGGGTCCACCTTCCAGGGCTGATCCAGCTTCACCCTTTTCTTACACCGCACCGGACACCCAAAGCAGCTGTCCATCTTTTCAACGTAGCCCTTTTTATACATACTCTGGGAGGTAATTCCCTCCACCTGGGGAAACTGGCCCGCCGCAAAATTCCTGATGGGAAGATTCCCGGACGCCTCGTAATAGTCCATTGTGGCCCCGGTCCCATACTGCCAGAAATTTGTCTTGACCTTAAAGTTCTGTCTCATCCAACGGGAAAGCTCCAAAACTCTCTCCCGGTTCGCCATCTCCGGAGTGGCGTTTCCCCGGACGGCAACCGCTTTCAGTTTTTTGGAGCCCATTACGGCCCCCATCCCCGTTCTGCCAGCGACGTGGGAGATGTCGTTGCAGACGCAGGCATATCGCACCAGTTTTTCTCCTGCCGGTCCGATGACAGCCGTCCGCACCCTGGCCTCTCGAAGCTCGGCGCGGATGGCCTTTTCCGTGTCCGCAACATCCAGCCCCCAGATGTGTTGAGCATCGCGAATTTCAGGTCGGCCCTCATTGATCCAGAGATAGACTGGCTGATCCGCCTTCCCTTCAACGATGAGGGCATCGTATCCGCTCTTTTTTAACTCGGCTCCCCAGAATCCTCCTACCTCACTTTCTCCATACCCTCCGCTGAGAGGCGATTTGGCGCCCACGCTATTTCTTCCGCTACCCGGGAAAGGATGACCCGTAATGGGACCCAGGGCAAAGATCAGCCTGTTCTCCGGCCCCAGAGGGTCTGCTCCCCGGGGCACTTCATTCAAGAGAGTATGGACGATGAACCCACGTCCTCCTAAGTAGGTCTTATAATAATCTTCGGATGGCTCCTCCGTGGAAACCTGACGAGTGCTAAGATTCACCCGCAAGATCTTTCCGTTATACCCTTTCATGGATTCCCCCTATTTTCAGAATCAAACACACCTGTTTTTATTTTATACGGCGGTCGCGCCGCCCGAGTCATTTCTGGAGGCGGATTTTCTCCAAAATGGGAAGGATATAGCTTCTGAAAAGGATGGGATTCTCCGACATGGGAAAATGGCCCATCTCTTTCATGATGATTACCTCGGAGCCCTTGATGTGGGCCGCTGTGCGCTGCGTGTCCTCCGGGGTACAGGAATAGTCATATTCGCCGGTCAAAAAATAAACCGGGCATACCTTTGTGTCAATGCGCGCCATATAATCGCGAAATTCAGATTCGGCCTGCTGGAAATAGAAGTAAAGATCGCCCTTGAAAACACCCGGGCCGCTCTGCATATAACTCCAGAGTGTTTCCCAGCGAGTTTCCTCCGGGCTTTGAGGAGCCATCAGCCCAGAGACCCGGGCAGCACATATTTCACCGCCATGCACATCCGGATGGTGCAGCCAGGTGTTGTCAAACCAGGGCTGCACTTGATAGCCCGCCTCGAGGCCGATGACCGCGCGCAATTCTCTTCCATATACAGCCGCCAGGGGAATGACGATGCGCCCGCCCATGGAACAACCCATCACCACGGGGCGGTCCAGTTCCAATGCCCGACAAAATTCCCTGAATGCTTCGAGATAGGCCTCGGTTGTCAGACGGTATTCTTCCTCGTGCCAACCGGCCGGCGGATTAGATTTGCCATGCCAGGGCAGATCGAAGGCCAGCACCCAGTAATGCCCAGTAATTGCCGGGTCGGCCATCAGGTGCCGGTATTGCCGGGTATCGGAGCCGGCGGTATGCAGGCAGACAAGGGGAATTCCCTTGCCGGCCTCCTCAAAATAGACCCGGCAGGGCCTTCCGCCCAGTCTCAGGTGAATGTAGCGGCCAACGATTGATTCGATCTCCGCGGCCATCTCAACTCCCTCCCTTCAGCCGCCTTGGTGCCACCAGGACCTCTTTGATATAGCGAAGGTTGGCTACCAGAGGCTGCAGATCGCCTTCGATGCGCGCCTCGCCGCGTCTCATTAAGCCCAGAATGTCCGTGTATCCAGGCCGGGGGATGGGCTCCCAAAGCTTTTCCCAAGCCGCGGCCGACGCCCTGACCGCAAAACGCCATGGACGCATGTAAAAAGGACCTCGCTCCACGGACACGATACGGCCCGACCGAATGGAGACGAGGTAGGGAATATCCCCAACCTCAATCATGAAGTCAACCGTGAGAAAACGCCCCCGCCATACGAGCCGTTCATCGCCGTTGACCAATTCGGGAAGCTTTTCGATCATGCTCACACCTGCCTTTCCTGAAAAAGGGGAAGAAAAAGAAATGGGTGAACTTACAGATATTTTTCGATTTCGGGATGACTTTCCGAATGGGCCGCACGAACCACTGCCGATGTAGTCACCCCAAGAAAACGAGCCACCTCCGCTGCCGGATAGCCCATCCGCCCCACGGCTACTTGACAAAACAAACGGCGGACCTCCGATACCTTCCCTCGCCGCCCTCCAGATCGCAACTCCCACTCCCCAATCCCCTCTCCCTTCCCAATCCCGCGGGCTAACGACCTCAAATCCTGAACCTTCTCCCTTAATCGTAATGTCTCTCTTTGTCGCCTATCAGCCTCCGACAACAAACCTTCCACAAACTCTCCACTCCCCAATATCCGGTCATCATGGGCGGCCTTGATCCCTTTCCTCCGCAAGGAGACAACCTGGGCCCAGCCCCCCAGACTACGAATCAACCCCCCACCCCCTAACTCCGGCCTCCGGCCCCAGGATATTCCTTCCCTGATAAAATCCTCATACTTCCCTGTGGCCACACTC
>CAYQWO010000349.1:0-4479 GCA_964421095.1 uncultured Syntrophaceae bacterium | reverse complement strand
ATGACCGGGGACGGGGTGAACGATGCTCCGGCCTTAAAATCGGCCCACATTGGCATTGCCATGGGTGAGCGGGGCACGGACGTGGCCCGGGAAGCTTCTGCCTTGGTGCTGCTGGACGATCATTTCTCATCGATCGTGCTGGCCGTCAGGCTGGGCCGGAGGATCTTCGACAACCTGAAAAAAGCCATGGCCTATATCTTGGCCATACATGTACCCATTGCCGGCATGACGCTTCTGCCGGTACTCTTCAAATGGCCACTCGTCCTTCTGCCCGTGCACATCGTTTTCCTCGAATTGGTCATTGATCCCGCCTGTTCCATCGCCTTTGAAGCGGAATCGGAGGAACCGGACGTTATGAACCGTCCACCGCGAAACCCGCAAGAGCCGCTGTTTGGCCGCCGGGTTGTCGGTCTGAGTCTTCTGCAAGGCATGGGGGTCTTGGCCATCGTGTTGGGGGTCTTCAGCATCTCCCTGTATCGTGGACAGGGGGAAATAGAAGCTCGCGCCCTCACCTTTACTACCCTGGTCGTGGCCAACCTCGGTTTAATTCTGACAAACCGCTCCTGGTCGCGCACCATTCTGGCTACGTTACAGTCGCCGAACGTGGCGTTGAGATGGGTGCTGGGGGGCACGCTGGTTCTTCTCGGGTTGGTGTTGTATATTCCTTTCTTGCGCGACCTTTTTCACTTCGCCACGTTACATCTCAACGACCTGTTGATCTGCCTGTCCGCGGGGGTGTTCAGCATCCTGTGGTTCGAAGGACTCAAGATTCTCCAGCACCGGAACAAACAATTTGCGGCCTTATGACCCCGGACTCATAAAAAATCACCGCCACCGCCGGGAATGCTTTTTTCTTGATCCAAAAGATTCTTGATAAATTCCAAGAAGATCTGTAATATTATAGAATCATTGAACCTTGCTGAATCGCCCATGGACTCCCTGAAATCGAAGATCATAAGATATGTTCTGGTCGCCCTGATCATTGGATTCTTTGCCATCCCTCTGGCTGCTGTTTGTTTATTTGATTGTAAATTTTATCCCGCTCAAAGGATCGCCTCCATTCTGCTTCTCTTTTTCCGATAACCAAAAACTCAAATTGTCATAATTCTTCCAGAGAGGTTGGCCTGGCAGTCTTCACTTTCATAGTCCTGATAGCATCAAAAATTTTCTTGAAAAAAAAATATATTCTGGTAATTATTTAAATTCATTCCACGGATGCACAGGTGCAACAGGCTGAATAAGGTGAATGGCTGAAAATGTAAAACTTTTTTTGGCGGCAGGAAGGGTTCTATAAAAAATCATTAACGCTAACACCATTTAAAGGAGGGGCAAAAATGTGGAGGAAAATCATTTTTTTATTCGTTGGATTGAGCCTGGCCTGGTCAACGGCGGCTATGGCGGCTTACAAACCCGAGTACAAGCTGAGCCTGGTGATCGGACCTCAAACCGCCTGGGGCCAGGCGGCGGTAAAATTCGCTGACCTGGTTAGGGAACGGACGGGCGGAAAAATCAACATCAAATGTTATTTTGCCGGGCAACTCTTTGCCGGGATGCAGACCAATGAGTTTCTCATCACCCGCCAGGGGATCGCCGATTTTGCCGTCGGCTCCACGATCAACTGGTCCCCTACCATCAAAGAATTAAACCTTTTCTCCCTGCCTTTCTTCTTCCCCGATTACAAAGCTCTCGACGCGGTGGAGACAGGCGAGCCAGGGAAAAGCATCTACAAGAGCATCGATGAAAAGGGAGTCATCGGTCTGGGCTGGGGCGAAAACGGCTACCGGGAGCTAACCAATTCTAAACGTCCCGTGCGGAAACCGGAAGATTTGGAGGGGCTCAAGATCCGGGTGGTGGGTTCCCCGATATTTATCGACACTTTCAGGGCGCTGGGAGCAAACCCGCTTTCCGTAAATTGGTCCGAGGCGCTCACCGCTCTTCAGCAGGGAACGGTGGACGGGCAGGAAAATCCGGTCGTTTCGATCATCATTCCTTATAAGTTGTGGGAGTTCAATAAAAATATAACCATCTGGCATTACACCATCGACCCCTTGATCCTGGGGGTCTGTAAGGAAACATGGAATAGCTTCGATCCCAAAGATCGGGAGATCGTGGCCAAGGCCGCCCAAGAGGCTATGGCCTGGAATAAGAAAGAAGCGCGCAAAGGTTTGGAAGGAAGCACGGAGGCCATCGATTTGCTAAAAAGCAAGGGAATGGAGGTCGTCCTTCTAACTGCTAAAGATGTAGCTGCCTTTAAAGCTAAGACCAAAGCGGTCTATGAAAAGTGGATTAAGGAAATTGGTCCCCACTTGGTCGATTCATCCGAAAAGATCGTAAAGGCCAGCCATTAGGACAGCTAAGAGCAGAGAGCTAAGAGACGATATGCAAGAGGAAAAACCTATCGCTCTTGGCGCTCTGCTCTATGTTTTTTGCTGAAGTTTTCAACGAAGGATTTTTATGCCCAAACCTGTCCGTGGGCTAATCACCCACCTGGAAGAAGTATTATGTGCCGTACTATTTGCCATCATGTCAGTCATTACCTGTGCCAACGTTTTCGCTCGCTACCTCCTGAAATACTCATTTGCTTTCACGGAAGAGCTGGTGGTGAGTTTTTTTGTCTGGTTGACTCTTTTGGGGGCAGCGATTGCCTTCCGTGAGCAGTCCCACCTTGGCTTCAGCTTCATCGTTGATCGGCTCCCCCGAAGAATCCAGAAAATCTTTCTCTGGCTGAGCGCGGGATTGGCCGCTTCTCTTTTTAGCTTCCTGATTTATTTTTCGCTTCGCCAGATCGCTGAAGAAATTACCCTGGGGATCACCTCCAGCGGCATCGGGGTCCCCCAATGGTGGTATACCATTGGTGTGCCGCTTTGGAGCTTCCCGGTTATCATTCGAATTTTTCAAGGAGCCCATCGGGCGAGCCATAAGATGGGGAGGAGTTGATGGATTCGGGCATACTCCTCTTCGGCCTTTTCTTTCTCCTCCTCTTCATCGGAGTTCCGATTGCCGTCAGCGTGGGCATCACTTCTCTGGTCTTTCTGTGGCAATATAACCTGGGGATTCAGGTGCTGGCCCCCAATTTTTACGCGAATATTGCCAAGTTTCCTCTCCTGGCCATTCCTTTTTTCATCCTGGCCGGATTTCTCATGGATCGGATCGGGCTCTCCCGGGACCTGGTGAACCTCCTCCACCTGCTCATCGGCCCTGTGCCAGGGGGTCTGGGTCTCGTGGCCGTGGGGGGGTGCGTCCTATTTGGGGCCATTTCCGGAACCGGCCCGGCAGACACGGCCGCCATCGGAGCCGTCATGATTCCGGCGATGGTAAAGCGAGGTTATGATAAAGGATTTGCCTCCGCCTTGGTGGCCTCCGCCGCCACAACCGATGTTTTGATTCCTCCCAGTGTAGCCTTCGTCGTCTACGGGGTTATCACGGAAACCTCCATTGGAGGCCTATTTGCGGCTGGCGTGGTTCCGGGTCTCATCATGGGATTGGCCCTGGTTTTGCCGGTCTATCTCATTTCCAAACGCCACGGATGGGGTGGGGACCGGTGGGGAACAAAGGCGGAAATCTGGCAGGCTTTCAAGGAGGCAACCTGGGGACTTCTGGCTCCGATCATCATCCTCGGGGGGATTTACGGCGGCATTTTTACTCCCACAGAGGCCGCAGTGATCGCAGTTTTATATGGGTTTCTGGTGGGACTATTCGTTTATCAGAATCTCAATTTGAAAATTCTCTATGAA
This sequence comes from uncultured Syntrophaceae bacterium, assembly GCA_964421095.1. Taxonomy (GTDB): domain Bacteria; phylum Desulfobacterota; class SM23-61; order SM23-61; family SM23-61; genus CAYQWO01. The sequence goes on along the minus strand of CAYQWO010000349.1, from coordinate 745 downwards.
GTTCTCAGAGATTCTGCCGTTTCCACCTCCGTGGTCATGACCGTCGTGGCTTTTGCTGGCATCTTTGCCTGGACGGGTTCCACCCTGGGGGTGATGGACCGGGCCGCGAAGGCTCTGTTAAGCTTTTCGCAGAATCCGATTTTTATTCTGATGCTGTTAAACTTCATGCTGTTGATTGCCGGGATGCTGCTGGACGCCATCTCCATTTACTATGTCTTCCTTCCCATCCTGATTCCTGTAATCAAGCACTTCGGCTGGGATCCCATGTGGTTTGGCGTGATGATGACGGTGAACCTGGCGATCGGGACAATTACTCCACCTGTGGCCTTGAATCTTTACGTAGCCGCGAACCTGGCCAAAATATCCATGGAACGGATTTCCAGATCAGCTATTCCCTTCATCATCGCTCTTATCGTTTCCCTCATGATCGTTACCTACATTCCCTCGCTTTCGCTCTGGCTCCCCCGTCTCTTCGGGCTGCATTAAGTTCTTTTCTTTTTTCACCACAGAGACCGCGGAGGGTGCGTTCTCAGCGAGTTCTGAGGTAAGAAGGTTTTCATGATCAAGCCCAGGTCCAGCGAAAGCCTTCCGGGCCTGAGGAGAGACAAATATGGCCATCGCGAAGATGGGGTTCAAGATGCCTTTTCACTTCATCCGCGGGCATACCCAGGGCGGAGGCCAGAGACCTGGCCAGGCCGGCGAGTCCCTTCGCATCCGATTCACGTGGAATACTCCCATAGCTGTC
>CAYQWO010000348.1:0-4480 GCA_964421095.1 uncultured Syntrophaceae bacterium | reverse complement strand
TGGTTACAACAGGGGGTATGAAAGTCATTCCCGACCACACATTTGAGAGTTGCCCTAAATTAGATATTCTCGTTGTTCCGGGTGGCTGGGGCACTCGCAAAGAACTCAAAAACCCCGCGATGCTTAATTGGTTACGTATCCGTGCGTCAGAGGTTGAAACCCTGGCATCTGTTTGTACTGGTTCAATGCTCCTTGGGTTTGCTGGCTTGCTTAACGGGCGTCATGCAACAACTCACTGGCGCTCGCTCGATTGGATGCGCGAGTCGTTTCCAGCAGTGACAGTTGAGTATGATAAGCACATCGTTGAGGATGGCGCAGTGATAACCTCAGCGGGCATTTCTGCTGGTATCGATATGGCGCTGAAAGTTGTTGAACGTTACTGTGGAGAAGATATTGCGCGAGCGACCGCCAAGCATATGGAATACCCATACCCTGATAACAATACTCGCAGAATTAAATTTTGAGCCTTTAGGCGGGAATATGATGAAATTTACGCAATATTTTTTGCATATTCGGCGAAGAGCCGACCGTGCTAAAATAAAAGTTTGATGGATTGAGGAGACCGTCAAGAATGCGGATTATACAGAGGTTCAGTCGGACGGAAGAATCCGAAAGTGGAAAAGGATTGAAGAGGAGGATAAATTTCTCCGGGTGATTTTACTTCCCGATGGAGAAACAATTCATAATGCTTTCTTTGATAGGAGCTTTAAAGGAGAAACCAAATGAAAATCAAGTATTTTTCGGATACTGATACGGCTCTGGTTGAGTTTTCTAGGCGCAAGGTTGCCGAAACCAAAGAGATTAACGAGAATATTTATATCGATCTGGATGCTTCTGGCAATTTGGTGGCTATGACGATCGAGCATGCTCGGCAACAAGCGAGTCTACCTTTCGTGTCCTTCGAGCAAATAGAAAAGAAAATGCCTAAGTCACTGCGGGGGACAGGCCTGAATGCGCGCCGCTGAGCTTTGTCTGTCAATAAAATCAACTAATTGAGAATCGAAAAATGCCAAAATCAGGCTTTTCCTGCAGACTCCTTATACCTGTTTTCTACCTATAATTGTTAATACTCTTCTTAGCCAATTCAGCCTGGGTTCCCCGCTATTCCAGCCGGACCACAATAAAAGTCAATTTTAAACTCTGTGCGAAAAGTAAAGGAGGCCAAGGGAAAATATTCAATTGACAGCAGAGGTGTGACTCCGTTATTTTGATTGTGGCCTTCATCCAATAGAAATATTTGGAAAATAATCATAAAGAAAGGATCGCTTGACAAACCGGCTCTGGAAAAGGTGGGAAATCCCCCCTGTCAAAGGCTTTGGGGAAGAACTCTCCCTTAAGGAGTTGAGAATCTCCCCTCTCACAGCTCAGGTACTTTTCAACCGCGGGATCTCTACTGCAGACCAGGCAAGGCGCTTCCTCTCCCCGGCTCTATCTGACCTTCCCAACCCTCTGGCCATGAAGGATATGGAAAAAGCGGTGGGCCGCATTTCCGCAGCCATCCGTGATCGAGAAAAAATCACCATTTTCGGCGATTACGACGTTGACGGAACTACGGCCACTGCCTTGCTCCTGCTCTTCCTTCAGGGGGCAGGTGCCCGAGTAGACTTCTACCTTCCCCAACGCCTAAAGGAAGGCTACGGGCTAAATATTGATGCTGTAAAAAAAATCCAAGCCCAGGGCACAAAACTAATAATTACAACAGATTGCGGGATTAGTAATAACGAGGAAATCCGCTGGGCGATGGAAAATGGCTTGGATGTTGTCGTGACTGACCACCACGAGGTTCCCGAGGTCCTTCCCGCCGCTTTGGCCATCTTGAACCCAAAACAAAAAGATTGTCCCTATCCCTTTAAAGGGTTGGCGGGGGTGGGAGTCGCTTTTAACCTGATCATCGCCCTGCGCAGCGCTCTACGGCAGGAGGGATTTTTCCCTCCTGGCCAGGAGCCCAACCTTAAAGAATACCTGGATTTGGTGGCATTGGGTACAGTCAGCGACGTTGTGCCCCTCATGGGCATCAACCGCGTCCTGACAAAATTCGGGCTGATACAGCTAAGCCACTCCACCCGTCCAGGGATTCTGGCCTTGAAGGATGTCTCAGGAGTCGGGGGGATGGCCGTCGAAACTCCGGGTATCAATTTTCGCCTCGCCCCCCGGCTCAATGCCGCTGGACGGTTGGGCGATGCCCAGGAAGCGGTCCGTCTGCTCATCTGCAGGGATGAAGAAGAGGCCCGGAAAATCGCCGCCCATTTGAACGACCTAAACTCCTTGCGACAGCGGACGGAAGAAAAAATCCTTGCCGAAGCGAAGAGGATGATTGAATCGCCGGAAGGAAAGCCATCAAAAAAATCTCTCGTCCTGGCCTCTTTGGACTGGCACCCCGGGGTGATCGGCATTGTGGCTTCGCGCCTCACCGAAGAATACCGCCGCCCGACCATTCTCATTGCCCTGAAAGAAAATTTCGGGAAAGGTTCAGGCCGGTCGATCGACCCTTTTCCTCTCTATCAAGGGTTGAAAGCCTGCCAGCCCTGGCTGGAAAAATTCGGCGGCCACGAGCAGGCAGCAGGTCTGGTCATCCGTCAGGAGCGCATCCCCGGCTTTTGCCAGGCTTTCGAGGAGGTCGTGTCCCGGAAGCTGAGAGAAGAAGATTTCATCCCCCGCCTGTCCCTCGACGCTCTTGCCAGACTGGATCAATTAGATGATTCTTTTCTCTCGGAGCTCGAGTTCCTTGCTCCTTTTGGCACCGGAAACCCTGAACCGGTCTTGGGGTTGGAGGACCTGACCGTTTTGGGATCAAAGTTGGTAGGCAAAGGCCATCTGCGCTTGCGGATCAAAGAAGGTCGATTGATTAGGGAGGCGATCGGTTTCGAGATGGCCTCCTGGCATCCCTTATCCCACAGGCGCATGAAAATGGCTTTTTCCCCCCAGATCAGTACTTTTCAGGGGAGACGGACCTTACAATTAAAAATCGTCGACCTACAGCCTACGGATTAGAAACATGGATCGAAAAGATAAGCCCGCAAGGAAAATTTTTAGATCTCTCTCCCCGCAGGTAGAGGCCATCACCAGAGAGGTAGAAAACAATACTCAGGCAGGGAACCAAGATGCAGATGCGCTGCTGCTAAAGCTGCGACCTCTTTTGTCCGAGGAGCTGAAAGATTTCTTTCATGGCCTCCTGGAAAAAGCGAATGATCAGACTCTCTTCCTTCTGGAAGCAATTTGCGGAAAGGATGAAAAAATAGACTTGGCCTTGGCCGAAAGCCTCGGCCATTGGTTTTCTCCGCGGGCAGCCGATCTTCTTCATCGCCTGGCCGCCGTAACTTCTTTCAAAGCGGTATCTAAATCCATCCGCAGATCGATCTTTCGCCTCAAAAGCAGGGGCTTAGATGTGCAAGAGATCAGTGACCGGTCTCCTGCGGTTTACCACCCTCCCCAACCCGCGGCCTCGGAAGGGTTCTTGAGCTCCGTAGATTCTATTGGACACCGTATCGTGTTGCTGGCCAGACCCCAGATTCCTCAGGGTGTAGCGGCTTTCAGCGCTGCCATCAGCGACCGCGAAGGGATTGTGGACTTCAGTGGGTTTGAAACCTCCCGAAAAAATTTCCATGAATATCTCCAAATGTTTCAGGAGCAGCATCTCGGGGAATTCGTGGAAGCTGATCCCGAATACTGCTTCGGCCTGATCACGGAGGCTGCTGAAATTGGCCAGAAAAAAGGGGCCGCTCCTTCAGCCGAATTCCTGAAATGGCGGCCTTTGATGGGATCTTCTCCCCCGCTTCCCCTGAGACCCCTCATTTATCGATACCTGGAAGAGGAAGAGATTAAATCCCATCCAGAACTCCTGGACCGGTCAGCTTCCCTCTTCCTGACCTCTCCCTTCAACACCTGGTTCCTGGAAAAGGAGGATTCTCAGAAATATCTCGCCCTCCTGAAGGAAGCTTCTGCTTCCAGGCTGGTGCTTACTCCTTACCAGAAGGAGGCTCGTCTGATGGAAATCTACCAGCAGGCGGCCCATGACCTCTTTGATGCCCCCCGACGTCTCCTTTATCAACGAAGGCTCGAGGAGATGGCTTACATCCTTTGGAAAAAAGGGCTGGAGAATGAAGCCCGGATAACCTTGGCTGCCGCCGCTGGGATGGAAAAAGAAAGCGGGGTCCTTGCTCCTCATCCTTTTCTGCTGGAACTCGTAAAACGGAGCCTGAATTATCTGCAGGAGCAAGAAAAGGAAAAAAAGGAGCACGAACCGGGGTTCATTATTAGGCCGTAGCTTTTCCATCCTTTAACCATGGCAATGCTCATACTCAATTGGGACCGAGACATTGAGTTGGAAACAATAAAGCTAAGGACCTCGTCGCAAGCGTTTAGCGCTTCTCGGCCTGTTCGGCGATGAAAGATTATATCTTCGGCGGTGAGGGGAAAGCGTGTAGGAAGGTTCAACGCCGGCGAAGTCCGGCGTGGTAGCAGCAGGTGGCATTCTTGAAAT
>CAYQWO010000347.1:0-4482 GCA_964421095.1 uncultured Syntrophaceae bacterium | reverse complement strand
CTACAGGGCTGTGGGAAATCAATCCTGATCGGTCGGCGGTGTTGGGTAAGGTTGCCGGCGTCGAGAAGGACGCTTTCGACGTTTATTTGCTGCTGGAGGTGAAAAGGGGAGGCAACCTCCTTACATGGATCAAGATACGCCGTCTGGATTCAGGGCTTTGGCTATGGGCGCTGCCCACCGGCAATTTCGACAAGGTTTTTTATAATAACGCCAGGTAACAAATAGAATACCTTCTGGTTTAGAGACTACTGTCCCGGGGCACACTCATCCCCGAGATTTCGTAATGTCCTTTGTACTTCATGGCAGTTACTGCTTTGCCTCCTTCCTCTGCGCTCGCTTTCCGAAATATGGGGAGATATGCCGATATTTTTACTCCGCGTTCCGAAAATGGAATGTGTCCCTTATATTATGAAGGGGGCTTTAGGTTAATCTTTTTTGGAGAATCGTGTTAATGGAGAAAGCAATGGGGTCCATTTCTTCTCCCGAGAAGATCCAGGTCTTGCCGGAGGGGGGGCTTCAGGTCCCGAATAATCCGATCATCCCGTTCATTGAAGGGGATGGCGTTGGGCCGGACATCTGGAAGGCGGCGGTGCGCGTCTTTGACCGGGCCGTCGAAAAATCTTACGGCGGAAGAAGAAAGATTTTCTGGCTGGAGACCTTCGCTGGAGAGAAGGCTCAGCAGAAGCTGGGAACGCCCATCCCCGAAGATACCCTGCGGACGATCGAGGAACACAAGGTGGCCATTAAAGGCCCGCTCTTCACGCCCGTGGCCGGGGGTATACGCTCCCTCAATGTAGCCCTGCGGCAGCTGTTAGACTTATACGCCTGCATTCGGCCCGTGCGTCACTACCCGGGCGTCCCCAGCCCCCTGCGACATCCGGAGAAGCTCGACGTGGTTATTTTCCGCGAGAATACTGAGGATGTTTACGCGGGCATCGAATGGCCCCAGGGCAGCCCCGAGGCTCTCAAGATGCTGGGCTTTCTGGACAAGGAGTTGGCTGTGAAATTGCCCCTGGATTCTGGCATCGGGATCAAGCCCATCTCCGAGGGTCGCACCAAGCGGCTGGTGCGGCGGGCAATCGCCTACGCTCGGCGACGCGGGCGGCGGTCCGTAACCTTGGTGCACAAAGGCAATATCATGAAATTTACCGAAGGAGCCTTCCGTGATTGGGGCTATCAGGTGGCGCGCGAAGAGTTTGGCGACTGCACCATGACCGAAGAAGAGGCCAGCGACCGGCAAAAGAACAATCCTCCAGAAGGAAAGATCATCATCAAGGACAGAATAGCGGACGCCATGTTCCAGCACCTCCTCTTCCACCCGGAAGAATATGATGTCCTGGCCATGCCCAACCTAAACGGGGATTATTTCTCAGACGCCGCAGCGGCCCAGGTAGGTGGCCTGGGAATGGCGCCTGGAGCGAACGTCGGCGACACAGCAGCGGTTTTCGAAGCCACGCACGGGACGGTCCCCTATCAGGCCGGGAAGGATGCGGCCAACCCGGGTTCCCTGATCCTTTCCGGCGTGATGATGCTGGAACATCTGGGGTGGGAAGAGGCCGCGGGCCTCATCGTTAAGGCCTTAGAACGGACGATCCGACAGAAGACCGTCACCTATGACTTGGCCCAGCAGATGGAAGGCGCCAAGCGCTTGAAGTGCTCGGAATTTGCCAACGCCCTCATCGAAAATATGTAACGCCTACCTTTTTCCGCCAGGCTTTTCTCTCTACTCAATCACTTTCTTCTGTGAGTATGGGATGGGGACAGCGAGCAGGAAGCTCGCCAAGGGAAGGAAAGCAATCACCCACAGGGTAAAAGGAATGCCCCAGAGGTCGGCAAAGAGCCCCAGCACGGCGGCTCCCAGGCCACCCATGCCAAAGGACAAGCCCAGAATCAAGCCCGAGGCCATTCCCACATTCTGGGGCATAAAAGATTGGCCCATGACCATGGATACGGAGAAAGAAAAGATTAGGATAAAGCCCGCCAGTATCAACCAGATAAATGACCAAACGCCCGAGCTGAGCAGAAAGAGAACCAAAAGAGGTACCGTACAGCCCAGGCTGAAGAGAATAATTCTTTTGTGGCCATACCGGTCGGCCACCGGCCCCCCGACGAGCGTACCCACGGTTCCGGCTGTAAGAAAAGCAAAAAGCAGGCTGCCCGCCTGCATGGGATCGCCCTTCAAATGATCGATGTAATAGAAAGGGATGAAAGTCAGTAACCCGATGTGCGCCCAGGAGCGGAACATGATCATCGCCAGCAACAGAGACATCGGGTAGATGGCCGACCTCAGAGACCCTGCTTTTGGAGTTGAGGGGGATGAAGCGCGGACGGTTGACCGACGCACGCGCCAGAAACGGCTGAAGAGAAATATGCCGGCCATGGCTGCGCCGGGAACGAAAAAGTAGGCACTGCCTTTGAGCCCAAAGTGCTTCACGCAGTAGACGGCCATCAGGGGTCCGAAAGCAAAGCCCAAATTGCCGCCCACGCCGAAGATGGACATGCCCGTGGCCTTCTTCTCCCCGGCAAAAAAATTGGCAATGCGCCACCCTTCCGGGTGGTACATGGCCACCCCTAATCCGCTAAGGATCACCAGCACGAGGATTTGCCCGTAACCGGAGGCCCACCCCAGAAGGGTCATACCCAGGCCGGCCAAAAAACATCCCAGAGGAAGAAACCAGAGCATCGATCTGCGGTCGGCGAGGTAGCCGAAGACTGGCTGGATGACTGAAGAAGTGGCGTTGGAACAAAGGACGATCGTCCCGGCCATGGCGTAAGAAAGGCCCAGAGCGTCTTTCAGGAAGGGAAGCAATGCCGGTAGGGCGCTCGTGTTTAGGTCTGCTACCAAGTGGCCCAGGCACAGCAAGATCAATCCCCGGTAATCGCTCCTTTTCTCAAAGCACCTAATATGGTTCAATAGTCTGCCAGACCTAATCCTCAATAGCAAATATTCGAGTGGGGGCCGCTTCAGAATCCATGATCTTTAGAGGAGCGGCAAAAAACTTTACCCGTTTTCTGGAAAGCTGGTCGAGGTTCGTCAGCCCTTCAACAATGATGATCCCTTTTCCCAGAATGATTTTGTGGACGACGAAATCATCTGGCTTAAAATCTTTCGATCTGGCGTTGTACTCCTCGAAAAAATCAAAACAAATCGTACGGGGATTCTTATCCGCCAGCCACCGGGCGGCCTCAGGAGAAAGATAAGGAGACTTATCATAATAATCTGCCGTACCAAATGCCTTCTTTCCCCAATCTGTCCGCAAAATGACAATGTCTCCTGCCTTAATCTCTTTATCGAATTTTTGCACATCTTCGAGAGTGATTTCGATATTTGCCTTTCCTTTGTGGGTTAGGTCAAGAATGACTGCCTCCCCAATCACCTTTTCCAGGGGAATTTCTCCGATGGTTTTGGCACCCGCCACCACATGAAGCGGAGAATCAACATGGGAAGCAGTATGGGCCGAAATGGAGCACCAGGTGGCTTGCCAGTGACCGGGATAACGATGTACCTTTTCGATGGTGATGGGTCTGGCTTGCGATGGTGGAACATCCAGGCGATTCCGCATTTCCAGGCTTAGGTCGATAATTTTCATGTCGTCCTCCTCATTTGGAACGGAATATATCAAATTTCAGACGCGCTGTCTGGTTAGACACCTAAATAATGCTCTTTTACTTCCCGGTTTTCCCACAGCTCTGCGGGGGTTGAAGAGTGAACGATTTTCCCCTTGCTCATCACATGGGTATAATCGGCAAATTTCATTGTGAAGGGAAGGTTCTGTTCAACCAATAGAATGGATAACCCTTCTTCCTTCAAGCGAAGGATCACATCGCCCACCTCTCGAACTAAAAGAGGGGCCAATCCTTCTGTAGGTTCATCCATCAAGAGAAAAGTGGGATTCGAGATCAAGGCCCGGGCAATGGCTAACATCTGTTGCTCGCCGCCGCTTAGCTCGTTACCTCTATGATGAACGCGCTCCTTAAGACGAGGAAAGAGAGTAAAAATTTTTTCAAAATCCCATTGACGAACTCCCGAACCTCGTAAAGCAATGGCTAAGTTCTCTTTAACCGACAAAGAAGGGAAGATCCGCTTGCCCTGTGGAACTAAGCCCATCTCCATATGAGTAATCTTATAGGAAGGCATGTGAGTTATGTCGATATCCTTGAAAAGGATTTGACCACGCCGAGCCGGAGTAAATCCAACAATGGATCGAATAAGAGTGGTCTTTCCCACTCCATTCCGTCCCAGGATGGCTACAACGGCCCCTTTAGCAACTTCTAAGCTGATCCCCTGCAAGATATAGCTTTCGCCGTAATAGGTATGGATATCGATGATCCTTAGCATAAAAGTTACTCACCACCCAAGTAGATTTGTTGTACCATAGGATTGCTTTTGATCTCTTCTCGATTCCCATCTGCCAGAAATTTCCCTTGATGGAGGACGGTTATCCTACCAGCGAAATCAAAGGCAACATCCATGTCATGTTC
>CAYQWO010000346.1:0-4487 GCA_964421095.1 uncultured Syntrophaceae bacterium | reverse complement strand
TTGGGGGCATCTCTTCTGCAGCCGACATCCCTGGGGAGGGTTGATCGGACTGATGATTTCACCCTTCATGGCATATTTCTCCCGTGCTTTTCGCTCTTCGAACCGCGAGCTGATAAGGGCCTGGGTATACGGATGCAGGGGGGAGCCGAAGATCTCCTCTGCCGGAGCGAATTCTACAATTTTCCCCGCATACATCACCGCCACCTCGTTACTTATGTGCTCCACCACACTGAGGTCATGGGAAATAAACAGATAGGTTAACCCTAAGTCATCCTGGAGCTTGCGAAATAGATTGAGAATCTGCGCCTGGATGGAAACGTCCAGGGCCGAGACCGGCTCATCGCAAATGACCAAGTCAGGATTGAGCGCTATGGCCCGGGCAATGGCCAGCCGCTGGCGTTGACCTCCGCTGAATTCGTGGGGATACCGATCGATGTGCTCTTCCCCCATCCCTACCATTTGCAGTAATTCCAAAACCCTCTGGCGTTTCTCCTTGCCATAGATCCGATCATGGATCTCCAGGGGCATGCCGATGATCGTCTCTATTTTTTTCCTAGGGTTGAGGGAAGTAAAAGGGTCTTGAAAAATGATCTGAACATGCCTTCTCATTTTGCGCATCTCTTCCACCTCTAAAGCGAAGAGGTCAATTCCCTTGAAGTACACCCTTCCGAAGCTATGCTCGATCAGTCTGGTAATGAGGCGGGCGATAGTCGTTTTCCCGCATCCGCTCTCCCCGACCAGACCCAAGGTTTTGCCTTTCTCAATATGGAAGCTGACATGATCCACAGCCTTCAAGACCCTAACTCCAAAAAAGAGTCTGGAAACAAAACTTTTGGTAAGGTCAAAGTATTTCCCGATGTCCTCAATTTTTACCAGAATTTCTTTCGCTTCCATCGCCCCTTTTCTTACGACTCCTCATTGAGGTTTTTTTCAAGAAAACAAATGGCAAGCGACCGAGTGCCCGGGTTCAACTTCTATTAAATTGGGCTTTTCCTTGTTACAAATTCCCATGACTTGGGGACATCGAGGATGGAATTTGCAACCCGGAGGAGGAGGAAGCAGACTACAGACCATGCCTTTGATGGGATCCAAGAATTTCTTTTTCTCTCTCCGGTTCGGGATGGATTTCAACAACCCCTGGGTATACGGGTGCAAAGGGCTCTGGAAGAGGTCGGTTGTGCTGGTTTGTTCGACCATATTGGAAGCGTACATGACCCCCACTTCTTTGCAGATCTGCCCGATGACAAAGAGGTCGTGGGTGATGTAAATCAAGGACATCTTAAATTTTTGCATTATATCGATCAGCAAATCCAAGAACTGGGCCTGAATCGTGACATCCAGGGCCGTGGTAGGCTCATCGGCGATCAACAAAGAAGGGTTGCAGGAAAGAGCCATGGCGATCATGACTCTCTGGCGCATCCCCCCACTGAATTCATGGGGATAACTCTTCAATCGTTCTCTCGGCGAGGGGATACTTACCAGATCCAGCATTTCGACCGCTTTTTGCCGGGCTTCATTTTTGTGGAGCTTTTGGTGCAGCATAATGGTTTCGCAAATCTGTCTTTCGATGGTCAGGGCGGGATTCAAGGAAGTCATGGGTTCCTGGAAGATCATGGAAATCTTTCTTCCTCTAATTTGAGTTCTCATCTCCACCAGGGGCTTGGATAAAAGATTCTCGCCCTCAAAAAGAATTTCCCCCGTGGTTCGTGCCGGAGGCGAAGGGTTAAGCCGGAGGATCGAAAGGGCGCTGACGCTTTTGCCGCAACCAGATTCTCCAACGAGTCCGAAGGTTTCTCCCTTTCTCAAGTTGAAAAAGATATGATCCACCGCTGTTAAGGTTCCCTTCTTCAAGGTAAAGTCCGTGACCAGGTTGCGGACGCTGAGCAAGATATCATCCACCGGGTCCATCCTTCATTCCTTCCGTTTATCGTTCGGCCAATCGTGGATCCAGGATATCCCTCAACCCATCTCCAAAGAGATTGAAACCTAAAACGGTGATCGAGATGGATAGGCCTGGGATGATCGCCATAAGTGGATCACTTTCAATAAACAATCTTGCCTCATTCAACATCGAGCCCCAGCTCGGGTTTGGGGGGGCAATCCCCAGGCCGAGAAAACTTAAGGCCGCTTCCGTCAGGATGGCATAAGCAATGAAAACGGTGGCCTGCACGATCAGAGGAGATAAACTGTTCGGAAGGATCTGACGGAAGAGAATCGATAAATTCGGTTCCCCGATCATTCTTGCAGCCTCGACATATTCTTTTTCTCTCTCTGCCAGGACCGAGCCACGAGTGACCCGGGCGAAGCGGGGGATATAAACAATCCCGATGGCCACCATAGTATTAAAGAGCGAGCTGCCCAAAATGGCAACGACTACAAGGGCCAAGAGAATGGGAGGAAAAGCAAGAAACGCGTCCATGACCCGCATGATCACCTCATCCACCCGGCCCCGGTAATATCCGGCTACCGCCCCGATGGGCGTTCCAAAAATAATTCCGATGCCAACGGCGATGATACCAACCAACAGGGCGACCCTGGCTCCATTTACAATCCGGGCCCATACATCCCGGCCAAAATGATCCGTGCCCAGGAGATGTTCGAGATCTGGCTTTTGCAGCCGGTTCGAGATATTCTGTTGCAGGGGATCGTGGATCTGGATCAAAGGGGCCAGCAGGGCAATCGCGAACACGACGATGACGATGAGGATGCCCACGAAGGCCAATCGGCTTTTTCTAAAATCCCTAAATCGGTCCTGAAAACGGGCGACTGCCTTATTCCAATTGAACCTCGGGGGAAGTCCGGCATTTGTCTTGGAAACGTTATTCAAGACCATCTTTCCATCCCCCTAATCGTATTCAGGCCCGTGCCGCAGGGAAAGCCTCTATTCCAGGCCCACTCTGGGGTTCAAGATCGTATAAATAAAATCAACAAAAAAATTCACAATGACAAATGAACAAGAAATGAAAAGAACAGCAGCCTGAACAACCAGGTAATCGCGGGTTAAAATTCCTTCTACCAGAAGCTGACCGACCCCCGGCCAGCTAAAGACCATTTCGATAACCACGGTGCCGCCTAAGATGGTTCCAAATTGCAAGCCGACAATCGTCACTGTAGGAATTAGGGCGTTCTTCAAAGTATGGAGGATGATGACGGTTCTTTCTGGCAATCCCTTGGCCCTGGCGGTCCTCACATAATCTTGGCCCAACTCATCCAACATGCTCGACCGGGTCATTCGGGTTACCACTCCCGCCATGCGTAGGCCCAGGGCAATGGCCGGCAAGATTAAAAATTTTAGAGATCCGAAGAAGCTTTCCAAGGGGCTTAAGTAACCCATGGAAGGGAGCCACCGCAGCCATAAAGAAAAGGCCAAAATCAGCATGATCCCAAACCAAAATTCCGGGAGGGAAATTCCCAGCAAAGCAAAAGTCATCGCGGCATAGTCGGCAGGCTTCTGTCTTTTCACAGCGGAAATGATCCCCGCAGGCAGGGCGACGAGGATCGAAACAATCATAGCCGCAAAGGCTAACATCAGAGTGGCCGGAAATCGGTTGAGGATTAAAATAAATACCTCTTCCTGGGAATAGACCGATTTGCCAAAATTGCCATGGAGCGCCCGCCATAGCCATATTCCATACTGCACGGGCAGAGGTTGATCCAAACCCAGTTCCTTCATCAAAGCCGCCCGGACAACGGGATCTTCTGCTCCTCCTTCTCCGCCCAAGAGGATGTCGGCTGGATTTCCAGGTAGCAAATGGACCATCGCAAAGACAAAAATTGTCAATAAAAAAATCACCGGAATAAGATAGATGAGCCTTTTCATCAGATAAATTATCACTCTCATAGCCTAAATCCTCGAATTGGCAGGATCCGTAAGCCGGCTCAATTTTAATCCTGCTTGAGTAAATTAAATTCCCCTAACCAATTCCCATCGCGCCAGCAATCTTCAAAGAATAGCCACAGCGCGGGTCCATGCTCCGGAACACTTCTCCAGCTTAATGGGGAACATCGCGACTTTGAACCCGAAAGGCCGGGGCAGCTTCTTCAAATTATATAGCTTTTCCGCATGGCCACTCTCTTTAAGGATGCCACCCTTATGCACGGGGAAATAAGCCGCCTGGTCGCCGCCTTTGAGCTTCTGGGACATGATCTCGATGGATATGGCCATGGTGAAGGAATCGGTCCCGGTCATGACGATGCCTTTATCGCCTAACCACATAAGCGCCTCGCCACTCAGCCCTGTGGCCACCTCGCTAAAATTGGGATCATCGAAGAAGTGATCCTCGGCCCCCGTGCGGATCAGGACGATATCTCCAGGTTTGAGGTCGTAACCGATCCGCTCAAGCTCTCGCCTCAGGTCGAAGGCGGTGATCGGGTCATAGGGCTTCTTGCGGGAAAAATCCAGCAGGACGCCATCTCCATAGCACCATTCCAAGGGAACCTGATCGATGGTCTTGGCTGGCTGGCCCTCCACGATCGGCCCAAAATGC
>CAYQWO010000345.1:0-4500 GCA_964421095.1 uncultured Syntrophaceae bacterium | reverse complement strand
TGAAACGGGTTGTCCTGGGAACGGCCGGACATATCGATCACGGTAAGACTACTTTAATCAAAGCCCTAACCGGGGTGGACTGCGACCGTCTCAAAGAAGAAAAAGAACGCGGGATTACCATCGAGCTGGGCTTCACCTCCATGGTTTTGCCCAGCGGGCTGGAAATCAGCATCGTGGATGTACCGGGACACGAGAAGTTTGTCCACCACATGGTGGCTGGGGCCACGGGATTGGACCTGGTGGCCCTGGTGATTGCCGCCGATGAAGGAATCATGCCCCAGACCCGGGAACATCTGGATATATGCAAATTGCTGCGCGTGAAGAAAGGCCTGGTCGCCCTGACCAAAATCGACCTGGTGGAGAAGGATTGGCTGGAGCTGGTCAAAGAGGAAATCCAGGAGTTTGTCAAAGGAACCTTCCTGGAAGGAGGAGCCATCATTCCCCTCTCTTCGGCTACCGGCGAGGGCCTGCCGGCATTCGTCGTCGAAGTGGACCGGCTGGCCCAGGAGGTGGAAGAGCGTTCCCCCGAAGGCCTCTTTCGCCTGCCCATCGACCGGGTCTTCACCATCAAGGGCTTTGGGACTGTGGTTACGGGCACGATTATCTCCGGCCAGGTCTCGGTTGGGGATACCCTGGAAGTACTGCCCAAGGGCCTGGAATCCAAGGTGCGGGGAATTCAGGCCCACGGAAAGCCCGTGGAATCGGCCACGGCTGGCCTGCGCGTCGGCATCAACCTTCAGGGACTGGAAAAGACAGCCATCGATCGGGGAAATGTCCTGGTCATCTCCCAGACTCTAAAGCCCACTGCTGTTTTGGACGTGATATTCCAGTTATTAGCCAGCTCTCCAAAACCCCTTAAGCATCGAACCCGGATTCGCCTGCATCTGGGTACAGCGGAAGCATTGGGGCGGACAATCCTCCTGCATCAGGAGGAAGTCGAACCCGGGGAAGAGGCCTTTATGCAGGTCCGCCTGGAGGAGCCTATCGCGGCCCTTCCCGGCGATCGTTTCGTCATGCGCAGTTACTCTCCGCTCTTGACGATCGGCGGGGGAGAAGTGTTAGATGCTTTTCCTTCCCGGCATAAACGCTTTTCCCAACAGGTAAAGGAGGAGATGGCCATCCTGGAAAAAGGTTCCGATGAGGAAAAGGTCGGGCTCCGCCTTCTCAAAGCCGGGCCGGCCGGACTTTCATGGCCGGAGCTGGCGATGAGAACGAACCTGCTGCCGGCAAAGTTAAAGTCCCGCGTCGAAACCCTGATCGGTACAGGCGGGATCTTGGGTTACAATGGGGACCGACTGCGGTACATTCACCCCCAGGTGATGGCTGACCTGAAGCGCTTCTGCCTGGAATTCCTGAAAGAGTTTCATCGCAAGAATCCACTCCGGACCGGGGCGATGAAAGAAGAGCTGAAAACCAAGCTTCCTCCGCAAATGGACGTCCGGCTCTTCAACCATCTTCTCTCCACCCTGATCGAGGAGAAAAGGATTGTGGTGGAAAAGGACACCCTCCGCCTCAGTTCGCATACCATCTCCCTCAAAGAAGAGGAAAAGGACCTGCGCAAGAAGATAGTTCTCCTTTATGCCCAGGGAAAGCTTCAGCCGCCTCTGGTGAAAGAAGTGACTGTCGAACTTTCTGTTTCTGAAAACGACCTGAAGCCGGTCCTCCAGCTTTTAACCAAGGAGGGCACGCTGGTCAAAGTAAAAGAGGATCTCTATTTTCATCAGCAGGCCATGCAGGAGCTGGAAGGAAAGTTGATCGACTTTTTGAAAGAGCACAAAGAAATGACTCCCACCCAGTTTAAGGAGATCTCCCAGGTTTCCCGTAAATTCGCCATTCCCCTGATGGAACACTTCGACGCCAGAAAAGTGACGATGCGCATCGGAGACAAGCGGGTACTGCGAAAGTAGGTTCTGGCCTCCGAGATAAGCGATGGGAATTTTGGATTTTCAAATGCCCATGTAAGCTTCCTGCACGGTCGGGTTGTTGGCCAAGTCCGCTGTGAAGCCACTTAGGATTACTCGGCCCGATTCGAGAACAAAGCCGCGACGGGCCAATTCGAAGGCGATCATCACATCCTGTTCCACCAGCAAGATGGAGATGCCTGACTGATTGATATTAAGGAGCGCGTCGCCCAGGCGCTCGATCACCAGGGGAGCCAGTCCGAGGGAGAGCTCATCGATCATCAGCATTGCCGGCTTGCTCATGATTCCTCGGGCAATCGCGCACATCTGCTGTTCTCCCCCCGACAGGGTTCCGGCATCCTGGTTCATGCGTTCGGCCAGGATGGGGAAAAGATTGAAGACCGACTCGAGGTCCCGGCGAATCGCCGCCGGCCCTTCTTTGCGCAGGTAGGCCCCCATGAAGAGGTTGTTTTTCACACTCATCGCTGAAAACAGCCGTCGCCCTTCCGGGATCTGCGCAATGCCCGCCTCCAGGACTTGATCGGGCGTGGCCCTGGAAAGGTCTGCGCCCCGCAGGAGAATCCGGCCGCCGCTGATTGGGAGCAGCCCGGAGATGCAGCGTAACAGAGTACTCTTCCCCGCCCCGTTGGAGCCGACCAGGCAGACGATTTCCCCCGCCTGCACGTCGAGATCGATTCCCCAGAGTACCTGGATGTCGCCGTAGCCAGCGGTCAGGCCTCCGACCTGGAAGAAGTTTTCATTCATGACCGCTTTTCCTCTGTCCCCGCCTGGCAAAGCGCAACCCCAGGTAGGCCTCAATGACCTGCGGGTCGCGGACCACTTCGGAGGGGGTCCCCTCGCAGATCATCTGGCCATGATGCAGCACGATGACCCGCGAACAGACCGCCAGCACAACCTTCATCAAATGCTCAATCAAAAGAATGGTGATGCCGCGCTCCACGAGCCTGCGGATCAAATCCAGAGCTGGCTTGATCTCCACATTGTTGAGGCCCGCATTCACCTCGTCGAGCAGCAAGAGCTTGGGGTTCATGGCCAGGCTTTTGGCCAGCTCCAGACGCTTGCGGTTGGCCAGAGTGAGTGCCGAGGCTGGGGCATCAGCAAAATCTGCTAAGCCGACAAATTGAAGATGCTCGAGGGCCCGCTCTTTGGCTGCCTCTATACTCTTCGCCCCCGCCGCGAACAAGGCACCGGCAGCCACATTCTCCAGCACGGTCATCTTGGGGAAGGGTTGAACAATCTGAAAGGTGCGGGCGATCCCGATGCGGGAGATCTCATGGGGCTTCCACCCGTCAATCCGCTGGCCATCGAAGATGATTTTCCCCTTGGTCAGGCCGTAGACAGCCGTCACCAAGTTCACCAGAGTCGTTTTCCCAGCTCCGTTCGGGCCAATCAGGCCCACGATCTCGCCTGGCTGGAGGTCAAAGGATATGTCGTTCAAAGCCATCAGCCCGCCGAACTGACGGGTAACCCCCTGTAATTGCAGGATGGCTCTCATGGACTTCTCCTCCAGCCCAGCAGGCGGCGGAAATCCAGGGCGAGAAGCCCGTCGGGCAAGTAGAAGATGAGAGCAACCACGATCAGACCCAGGACCCCCGCATGGAAGGTTAGGATATTGCGCCAGACCATCTCTTCCAGGAACAGGAAGGCAATCGCCCCGATGATTGGGCCCGATATGGTCCCGGCCCTTCCCAGCAGGACCATGACGATGGGCTTCACCGAGAAGAGGACATCGAAGACATCCCCCGGCTCGATGTAATTCACCCACGAGGCATAGAAAGCGCCGGCCCAGCCCACAAAAACCGCTGACAGCGTGAAGGCAGCCGTCTTATAAATGGTCGTATGGATGCCGATCATGTTGGCGGCATTTTCGTTCTGTTTGATGCATCGGAGGCCGAAGCCTAATCGGTGCCGATTGACATAAGCTGCGGTCATGATCGTAAGCATAGCCAGGACAAACATAAGGTAATAGAAAAGCCTTGCCTGAGCATCAACCCCCAGCCGCAGGATGGGAAGGTTAAACCCCATGCCGCCGCCGGTTAGTTTGGTGGTAGAGTTGACGATCTCCCGCAGGACGTCGGCAACCACCAGGCTGGCGATGGCGAAGTAATGCCCCCGCAGACGCAGGATGGCGAGACCCAGTCCCGTGGCAAAGCCGGCGGCTACCAGCGCTCCGAGAATCCAGGCCAGGTACATTGGCATACCTTGACCCTGGCTCACGGCGCCCGTGTAGGCCCCCAGACCGAAGAAGGCCGCTGTTGCGAAAGAAGGATAGCCAGCCAGCCCGCCGATGAAGTTCCACGATAGGGCGAGGACACAGTAGAGCATCATGATGGTGGTCAGGCGGATGATATAGTTGTTGCCCACCATCGGAATAAAAAGAATGCCGAGCACGGCCAGGACCAGGAGGATCCGTTTCATTCGTAGCCTCTCTTGCCCAGGAGGCCGGTCGGCCGGAACAAAAGGAGCAGGATGAGCAGGATAAAGGACAGGGTAATGGCGTGTTCAGGACCGAAGACCAGAGCCCCGAAACTCTCCAACACTCCCAGAACCAATCCTCCCACCATGGCCCCCGAGACAC
>CAYQWO010000344.1:0-4506 GCA_964421095.1 uncultured Syntrophaceae bacterium | reverse complement strand
GTTTAATCATTACCACTCTGTTTAAAGTGGAAAATGAGATTGAATCCCTAATGCCCGGATTACCCATAGTCTCCCCAGATTTAATCCCCCCATTGACAGAAATTGCCGAAACCATTCATGCCTTTGATGTAAAAATATTTTGTCAACTAACTGCGGGATTCGGCCGGGTAGCCCGTCCCGCAATTCTTCGCAGACAGCCTGTGTCCGCCTCTGCGATTCCCAATTATTGGCAACCCGAAATCCTATGCCGGGCAATTACCAAAGAAGAAGTGGAACGGCTCGTAAAATGTTTTGGGACCGCCGCCCAAATTTTGGCTACGGCTGGAATCGACGGAATTGAACTTCACGGGCACGAAGGTTATCTCTTTGACCAGTTCACTACTGCGATCTGGAACAAAAGAGAGGACCGATATGGGGGGAGCCTTTTGGAAAGACTGAGGCTCCCCGTTGAAGTTCTTAATGAGATCAAGAGCACTCTGGGGAAAGATTTCCCCGTTCAGTATCGCTTTGGCTTAAAACATTATATCAAGGGTTTGCGTGTCGCGGCCCTTCCAGGGGAAAACTTTACGGAGGCCGGCCGGGATATACCTGAAGGCTTGGAAATGGCCAGGGAACTAGAGCGAGCCGGGTTTGATGCCCTCCATGTAAACGCAGGTTGTTACGATAGCTGGTATTGGGCCGCTCCCCCCATATACCAGGAACATGGCTGCCTAGTCAGGATGGCTGATGAGGTCAAAAAAGTTGTCAAAATTCCGGTTATAGCTGTAGGAAGGCTCGAAATCCCTGAGGTTGCCGAAAAAATACTCGAGGAAGGTCAGGCGGACCTCATCGCTCTGGGGCGGGGTTTGCTCACCGATCCTTTTTGGGTTAGAAAAATCGAGGATGGATTGGATAGGAAGATTCGCCCCTGTATTGGTTGCTATGATGGCTGTTTAGGTCGGGTTGGCCAAAGGAAGCCTCTGTCCTGCGCTGTTAATCCCGCGGCCGGAAGAGAAAGAAGCTATGCTCTTAAGAAAGTGGAGAAATCAAAGCGGACGCTGGTGATTGGCGGAGGCGTCGCCGGGATGGAAGCAGCGAGGACCGCGGCCATCGGGGGACACCAAGTCACCCTTTATGAAAAAAAGGAAGTTCTCGGCGGTTGTTTAATCCCGGGTTCTGTACCCTCCTTTAAAAAAGATCTATTCAATCTTCTAAAATGGTATGAATCAGAACTGGAAGATCTTCAGGTAGAAATCCACCTTGGGGTTGAAGGCACCCCCACTCTTATTGAACAAGTAAAAGCGGATGTTGTTTTGGTCGCAACCGGAGGACGCCCCATCGTCCCTAAAATCCCGGGGATCGGAGAAAAAATTGTAGCCACAGCCTCCGAAATCCTTTTGCGACCCAAACAGGTTGGCGAAAGAGTCGTCATCGTGGGTGGAGGGTTGGTGGGCTGCGAAACTGCCCTTTGGCTCGCGCAAAAAGGGAAAAAGGTAACTATCGTTGAAATGCTTGAAGATCTCTTGATGGGCAAAATCCCCACACCGCATATGAATAGATTGATGCTGCTCGATTTGCTTAGGCATTACCATGTAGAATGTATTACTGGCGGTCGGTTGACCGCCATTACCCCCTCGGCGGTCCTCTATAAGAGCAAAATTAATGAAGAAAGTAACTTAAAGGCTGATACTGTTGTGTTGGCCACTGGGCAGGAGCCTGATCAAACATTGTTCAAGGCTCTGGTAGGTAGAAAGTCCGATCTTTATCTCATTGGAGATGCCCGAGAAGCACGGAATATTATGGGAGCAGTGTGGGACGCTTACGAGGTGGCCAGAGCCGTATGAGGAAAGGCTGAAACAGAACTTTTCCATAAGGAATAAAAGGGGAATAAAAGGGACACATCCCATTTTGGGAACGAAGAGTAAAAATATTGGGATGTGTCCCTATTTTTGAAAAGCTGCAAGGAAGAAGGTGTAGCTGATCTTTACGATAGGGCTTAAATCTGGCCATTCATTTCTCCTTGAACCGATCTCTGAATTGCCGTATTAGATCGTGGTCAATAAAGTGGGAACTGATTTCTTTCAAAAGAATCAAAAAACTAATTCTCGGTCACCCTGTAAAAATTTGACCCCTTACCTCACACCCTATGGTAATTGTAGCCGGGACATAAGCCGGATCAGGGGGTTTCTGGAAGAGCGGGTGACAGGAAAGATTTCCCCGGCTGCCCCCCGAGATCAGCCTTTCCGTTCACTTTACAAGATGGGGTTTCATCTTCTCCCAGTCCAGCTCCACCCCATGTCCCGGCCGCTCCGGAGCCAGCGCTTCTCCGTTTTCGATGAGAAGAGGGTTGTACATATATTTTTCCAGGCCGAATCCATGTGCTTCGAGATAGGAAGCGTTGGAGACCGCCGCAAGCGTATGAACGTGAAGGTCATGGACTCCATGGGATGTGACCGGCAAATTGTGAGCTTCCGCAAGCCTCGCGACCTTCATCCAGACACTGATGCCTCCGCAGGTCGCAAGATCCGGCTCGGGGAAAGATACGGCGCCTGCCGTGATGAAATTCTGGAATTCATAGAGGGTATGGAAATTTTCTCCCGTCGCGATGGGAAGGGCGCCTTCGCGCACGATCCGGACATGTCCGGCCAGGTCATCCGGGATGGTCGGTTCTTCGAGCCAGTATATATCAAATTTCGCCAGCGCCCTGGAGGCATGAATCGCCTGCTCCACGGTCCATCCCATGTTCACATCCACCATCAGGGGAATATCCGGACCGATCAGCTCCCGGATGGCTTTCACCCGGGCAATATCCTCGGAAAGGCGCGGCCGGCCGACCTTCATCTTGATGGCCCGATAGCCGCCGGCCAAGAACCGGCGGGCCTGTTCCTTGAGCTGATCGAGCGTGAAGTAAAGATCCACCCCCCCGGCATAGACCTTGACTCGCGGGTTGCTCCCCCCTAGCAGCCTCCAGAGAGGTTGATTTTGCCTCTTTCCGGCCAGGTCCCAGAGGGCAATGTCCACGGCTGCTATGGCAAACGAGGCATGCCCTCCCCGGCCGGAAAAATGAAGCCTCCACCACATCTTCCACCAGAGATACTCGATCCGGGTGGAATCTTCATTTAACAGGACCGGCCTGAGATCATACTCGATCAAGCTGTAGACGGCCCGCCCCCCGACTCCGACTGAGTAGGTATAGCCCAATCCTTCGAGTCCTTCCTCGTCCTTCATCCGGACCGTGATTAATTCGAAAAAGGGCATTTCCCCGTGGGTGGAATCAGACAAAGAAACCGTCAGAGGGATTTGATAGAGTGCCGTATCCATGGATTTGATTTTCATGTTTTCTCTTCCCTTCATTAAAAAACATCGGTACCCGCCCTCCCAGGCAGATGATTATGTTGGAAAGAATCGGATACCCGATGGATGCCCAATATCCTTTTATGAAGAATTGGCTTTGGGAATGAAACGTCTGATCCTTGGTCAGTATTTTATGGCTCCCCCCGTCAGCCCGGAAATGAAATACTTTGTAAAAAAAGAATAGAGAATGATGATGGGTATAGAGGCCAACAAAGCCCCTCCCATGAGAGATCCCCAGAAATAGACATCTCCCCGAATTAATTCGGTGGCTACTCCCACACTGATAACTTGATTGGGCGAGGAAGAAAGAAAAGCGATCGGATAGATAAACTGGGCCCAGGATAATGAGAAAGCGAAAAGAGCCGCTGTCGTGATCCCCGGAATCGCGATGGGGAGAATGATGGCATAGATGACCTGCCATCTGGAAGCCCCATCGATAATAGCACATTCTTCAATGCTCAGGGGAATCGTTTTAAAATAGCTCATCAACAACCAGGTGCAAAAAGGGATGATAAAAGTAGGATAGGTCAGCATTAAAGACCCCACCGAATCCGTTAACCCTAAATGCGAAACTACCGATGAAAGGGGAATAAAAAGCAGGGTGGGCGGCACCAGATAACTAATAAAAATCGCCACGGCAATCAAATTGGAGCCGCTAAAATTCAATCGGGTAAGGCTGTAGGCCGCCATCGTACTGAATATGACCGAAATAAAAGTGGTTATCCCGCTGACTAAAAGTGAATTGAGAAGCCAACGCAAAAAATTGGTTTCCTCAAACAGGTAATTGAAGTGTTCGATGGTAATCCCTTTTTGAATCCATAGAGGGAAAGCCTGCAAATCGTAGATCTCTCCATCCGTTTTCAGGGCAGTTACCGCCATCCAGTAAAACGGGAATAACGCAAACCCGAAGAAAATCAGGAAAATTAAGGGATAAAAAATTTTGGGGAGATATCCTTTTGATTTAACCAAATTCGATTCCTCGCCGTAATATCCTGAGCCACAAGAAGGATGCAATGACCATGACCGGGAACAGGAAAAGACTGATGGCCGCCCCTTCCCCGATCCTCGACCCGAGCAGTCCGATTTGGAAGGCAAAGGTCCCCAGAAGATGGGTGGTCATTCTGGGGCCTCCTCTTCAAATAGGGGACGTTCAAATAGGGGACGTCCATACAT
>CAYQWO010000343.1:0-4514 GCA_964421095.1 uncultured Syntrophaceae bacterium | reverse complement strand
TTATCCGAGCCTTTCATAGAAGCTCTTGAACCCGGGCGGGAAATCCCAACCATCCACGATGAACTCCAGCACGGCCGGTTTGCCCTCCTGGTTGGCCTGCAGCGCTCTTTGCAGTGCCGGCCAAATTCCGCCCGGTTTTTCCACTCGCTCCCCGAAGCACTGGCAAGCTTCGGCCACCTTGACAAAGTCCGGCTGCACGGCAAATTCCGTGGCGATAAACCGGCCCTTGCGCCTTTTCTGGCTGAACCTCACCCAGCCCAGGCTGAAATTGTTCAGGACGACGTAAGTCACAGGTGCCCCATACTGAACGGCGGTGGGCAGCTCTTTCATGAACATCTGAAAAGCCCCGTCCCCGGTGGTACATACAACCTTTTTTCCCGGCATGGCCAGCTTGGCCCCGATGGCCGCGGCCACCCCCATGCCCATGCAGGTCTGCTCGCCCGGGGGAACGCAGGAATTCACATCGAGAACTTTATAATAAGGAAAGGAATAGGACCAGAGGTCCTGCGACCCGTTTTCGTTTACGAGGATAGTGTCTTTCCCGAAAACCTCATTCAGTTCCCGGATGATGCGCTTGGTTTTCAGCGGCACAGACTCATCCAGGCACTCGGCCTTGACCCTGGCTTCATATTTTTCCTTGGCCCGCAGCAAGGCAGCGGCTCTCGTCTCCCCGAATTTCTTTCCCTTTGACCTGTCCCCGACCTGGATGACCAAATCGCGTAAGACCAACTTGGCGTCCCCAACGATGGCCACATCGGGGATCCAGTTTCGCCCGATCTCCAAAGGGTCAATGTCGATCTGGATATACTTCGCCCCTGGCGGGAAAAATTTTTGCTGACCCGATTGGAAGTCTTCGTTACGCGATCCAACTGTAACGAGTAAATCGGATTCGCCGTAGATTTTCTGCCCCAATTCGTTGAAGTAGAGACCCACGAGCCCCAGGGCGAGGGGATGGTCTTCCGCAATGATTCCCCGGCCGCAGGGGGTGGTCATCACGGGAAGGTTTAAAATCTCCGCCAATTCTTTTACCTCTCCGAAGGCGCGGGCGTTCATGGCACCTCCGCCCGCAACCAATAGGGGTCTTCGGGCTTGAACCAGCAAAACAGCCGCCTCTTCAGTAGCTTGGGGATCGCCAGAAAATCTCAGGGGATATTTTGCCGGGACGTATTCCCGGGTCTCCGCCTGACGGAGACCAATGTCTTTGGGAACCTCCACATAAACGGGACCGGGTTTTCCGTTCGTGGCCAGGAAGAAGGCCCTGCGCATCACCCAAGGGACGCGATCAGGCGCGGTGATCCGCTCGCACCACTTGGTCAGGGGTTTAATGAGAGATATCTGATCCGCCTCCTGAAAGGCGCCCATTCCGGCGTTCTCTGAACTGGATGCCCCGCCAATGGCCACAACGGGAAGACAGGCTGATTGGGCCTCCATGATCCCGGGGAGAAGGTTAGCCACTCCAGGACCGGCAGAGCCGTAGCAGACTCCGGGTTTGCCAGTGAGGCGGGCGTAGGCCATAGCCATGAATGGACCTGAGCTTTCTTCCCTTACGAGGATCGGTCTTATTTCCGGAGCATCCGCGAGGGCATCGTAAAAAGCGTCTCCGCCGGGGAGCCCGAATAGAAAATCGATTTTCTCGGCTCTAAGGGCATGGACGACGGCCTCCCAGGCATTCATTGGCCAATCACCTCCGATGGTTGTTTTCGCTGATTTTCGGGGCATCCCTTTTCGCCCCAACCTTCAAGGACCCTGGGCAGAAAGCAACAAGAAAGTATTTGCATTAAATCCTTAAATTCAAGGTAAGTCAAGGAAATCGGAATAGAGAAGGTTCCGGAGAGAGTTGAGGCCTTCTCCTACAGGTGAATTTATCTATATCCTCTTTTTGGGTTTTAACATGAGAAATTGGTAACGGTCGGCAGAGCGTACGGTCAGGTCACGCAGGCGGATTCCCTGAAGAATACTGAGAGGAACATCCACACCGGCATTCCCCAGAGCCCAAACCTTGCGGTAAAAATCAGCGATCCCATTCACTGCTTTCCCATTCACTGTGAGAATGAGATCGCTACGTTGCAGGCCGGCCTTTTCAGCGGGGCCTCCCGTTGTGACCCGACTGATGATCACGCGCCCGTGGGCCTCTTCCGAGTTTATACCCAACCAGGGTCTGGGCGCCTTACGGGGGCGCCCTACGGTCATCAGATCATCCAGGATCGGATTGAGGAGGTCGATCGGAATAAAAACATTACAGGGAATTGAACCCAAACCCGGGATCGCTAACTGAGTGAAAAGGGACCCGATTCCCAAGAGGGAACCGTCGCGGCCGATCAGCGCTGTTCCGCCAAAATTGGCGTAGGGCGGGGCGGTAAATATGGCATCCTCGAGGATATATTCCCAGTAGCCCGTAAACTCTTTACGGGAGACGATCCGGGCCCCCATAACCGCCTCTGCACCTCCATAGCCAGCTACGAGAACCGGCTCCCCTTCTTTGGCCTTTGATGATTGCCCCAGCTTCATGGGCTCTACGCCCAAGGGCTGGTTTGCCCGTAAGAGACCAAAGCCCGTGCTATGGTCGTAACCGACAAAAGTTGCGTTGACGGTCTTGCCTTCTGGGCCGAAAACTTCGATGGTCTCAGCTTCTATAATGAGGTATCCTGTGGTGAGAATATGACCCTTGGAGTCAATGAGCACACCGTTGCCTTCCCGTTCCGTCCCCAGCGTACTTGCTGTGTGGGCTTCTCTTGGGATGACGGACCGTATCTTGATAACTGCTTTGAGTATCTCCTCCGCCGTTTGCTCGGCATATGCCGGCATACCGAACATAATCAGAACTGCAAAAATGGCCCAGGGGGAACTTCTTTTCATGGCAAATCTCCCTTTTTCTTTATTTACCCAAAGGGCACACAGAGAAATTACTCGTTTTTATGAAATTCAAACATCTGCTACCTAATATATTATAACCCCGTTTATCGGGATTGCGAATAAACTTTTGCGAAAATAACAGCGGTTTTAATGGCTGAATGAATCAGCTCTTGCTGGGCCACAAACTGAAAATTTACTTTTGATGGGACTGCATTTTAAAGATCGAGGCAATATGGGGTGGGAGGGATTCCAAAAGCTTATTTCGAAGGAGAAGTAGGTTTAGAGTGGATTTTCATGGGTTGCCTGAGAGGAGGCCGTTGTGGCCTCCTCAATCCTTTTCCTTGAGCTTTTAGAGACTCAAGGCGTCATTCTCAGCGCCCAGGGAAAGTGCGGTTAGAATAAAAGGCGGGAT
The DNA here is from genome assembly GCA_964421095.1 of uncultured Syntrophaceae bacterium. Lineage (GTDB taxonomy): Bacteria > Desulfobacterota > SM23-61 > SM23-61 > SM23-61 > CAYQWO01. Next base: position 1,249 of record CAYQWO010000343.1, on the reverse strand, counting down.
CGCGCCTTTCGGCCCTCTTCCGGGTCCACTTCGTTCCACAATCCTGGCATACATACTCTGGGCTATTCCTGCGCATAACGGGTCTTCCCTGATCGGCTCCTTTCCTGGAAGCTTTTGGCGGACTTTCTTCCCATAGTTCGCTGTCCATGATGGGGATTACATTTTCGCTGTCACATTTGGGGCATACGGGGTTCATATACACCTCCTTATTATTTCTGGCCGGGGAAGTTGGCCAGGGTAGATAGAAAGCCTGGAAGCCTGCCCTGGGGTTATAGGCTTTCCAGGAGCAATAAGCATACCAATCGGGCTCTTATCTCCGAGATAATGTTAACTTTTTGTAATTTATGGGCAAATTATTTCTGAAAGGAAAAATTTGTCTGGAGGAAATTTAGCGAGTGTCAGGGAATTGACTTCAATTTACGTCCATTTCCCTAAAATTCTGCCACAGGTGAATATTTCAGCCCCTGGATGACCCCGACGCGCTTGCGCCGGGGTCAGTGGCTCGGAAGGGCAGTCTAAGGCGCTTATATTAATAAATTTGGCAGAAAATTATTTGGCCCTTGAACGATATACTTGAGACTTCGGGAGCTGATTTTCAGGAACCCCTAAGGCCTGGGCGATTTCTCGCAATTTGCCCTGGATCTTGGCGGTATTTTTCGGTCCCATGCGCAGGAGATGCTTCTGGGCATCGCTCAGGTCCTCTAATTTTTCATCCGCCATTGAAACCATGGAATAGGAGATGACCTTTTCTTCCGTCAAGATATCGCCCTCCACTACAGGGGTTCGGAGCAATTCTTGAATGGCCTGGATCAAGGTGCCCTGGAAATCACGATCCGGATAACCCAGTTCCCGGTAAGCATCCTGGAAAAGGGGTTTCAATTCTTTAAAGACCCGGACAGTGCCCTCGGCGTTCAGGGAATAAAATACATCGGTCATCAGATTATATCTGGCGTAACTTTTTGGGTCTATGTAAAGCTTTCCGCCTTTCTCCTTAACGGAAAAACCCTTTTTGGGGGTCAGAAACCCAAGACTGGCCCTTGGGCTATGGCCATCGGCGATGCTGTCTACCGCTGCCGTGATCCGGCGGATGATATTTTTTATCTTCAGCCATTCAGCCAGTTTGGGTTTGGGTGACAAGTCCTTGGCTTTTTCGCGAACCACATCATCGCTTTGCCCGAGCTTGGGGAGGGCAACCGGAGGAATTTCCTTTTTTTCTTCACCCCCGCCCTCTCCCCCGTTTGCGGGGGAG
>CAYQWO010000342.1:0-4536 GCA_964421095.1 uncultured Syntrophaceae bacterium | reverse complement strand
AGAGACAGCTCTCCTTCTATATCCGTAAGACCTTTTGGGCCTTAGGTTCGTTTTGTTGCATGAAAGTATCGGGGCATAAAGGGATTAGGGTGTCAAGAGACCTTCGCTTCAAGTTTTAACGAATCGCTTTACCAATAATCAGGATATATACTTCTTTTTTAGGTGAAACAGGATCATTTCCTCCTTGCAGGGGAATTCGTTCTTTTAAAATACTCCATTTTCCCCCGAATTAAATATTCACTTGAGCTTGAAGTTCGGATCTTCAAAAGCCTGATAGATCACGGCACCTTCTACGGTTTCTGGCACGGGAAGATTGAGTGCATAGCAAATCGTCGGCACTATATCCGTGAGCCACATCGTCCTTGGCAGCCGGTATCCTTTCTTGAATCCGGGCCCTTGGAAGATCATCACCGAGCGCTGATCACCAAGGCCCCAGGAAGAGGCTGGAAGCTGCTGACCGTGCTGTCCACCGAACCAGGGATAGAGGGCATAAACCACATCTCCCATATAATCCCCATAAAGCCCCAAGATGCGGGCATCTTGTTTGCTCAAGGCCAGGGCAACCGGCCTCTTGCCAGTTTTGGGATCGATCCACTGATAAAGGGCATCAATGATCTGCTGCTGGACCTTCTCGTATTCCTTAGGTTCCACAATCCCACCCGGGTCCCTGCCTTTGAGATTGACATATACGTAGCACGCCCTCTGAGGAATCGCCTTTGATTTTTTCTGGTTGGGTCTCTTGTTGGAAATCTTCAAAACCTTCTCAGTCAAGGGATCTGCCTTAAAACTGGGGGCAGGAGCTTCTTCCAATTCCAGCAATCCAGCTCTTTCCATAATTTCATTGGGATTGACCGTCGGTCCATCGGCAACCGCGCCGTGGTCAGAAACAATCATAATCAAAGCGTCTTTCCCTGCTGCCTCCACGATGCGTCCAAGCATGGCATCCAGACTTTTATAAAGGGATCGGTCCGCATCCCTCACCCTGCTGCGTACGCTCTCATCTGGGTTCGTGACAGGGTCCATGTCTTTGAAGGCGGCATGGTAAAACCAGTCTGGGGCGTGGGCGTGCATGAAGAATAGATCCCATTTCTTGTTTTTCATCAAATACTCTGCGGCATCCGCCAGGTAGATATTCTGCCAGTTTGTTACTTCCATGTACGTTTCAAGATCGATCCAGCCTAAAACATACGCCGCATAACCCCCGTTATTGGCCATCAGTCCTTCGCCGGATTTGATCTCGCGGCACACCTCCTCTGGATAGGACCAACCGCTTTCCTGCCCCAGGGAACTGAAATAAAGCTTGAAGTCTTCTGCATCGTCGGAGAGCTCCATGAGCTTGGCCTTGAAGTGGACCCGTCTCTCCTCCCCATTTTTCAGCTTCATTTGGGTGTAAACCTTTTTACTCCACTCCGCCACGCCGATGGTAAAAAAAGCCTCTTTGTAATCTTTGCTTGGGGAGACAGTGACTTTGTCGTAACCTTTTCCTTCTGTGTCTTGCACCAATACGTACCAGGTTACGGGAGCAGGTTCTTCCATCGCGGCAGGGAAATTGAGGGGGGCCGCCGCCTCTAAATCTTCCTCCCCTCTGGACGGAGGAACATTTTTCCAGCCCTCAGCTTCTTCAAATTTAACTCGCACTGCGCCCGGAAGGAATTTTGTGGTAAAGCAATGCTCCCCACAAAAATTGATCCCCGAGTTCAGACCCTTAAAGGGCCGGCGCCATTCTCCAGGGCTGAGTCCACCCCCGCTCAACATAATGAGGCCATCTTTGATTCGCGGAGGCCAGGAAGAAGGATAGTTCATCACGATGCTTCTTTTGCCTACTCTGGCTGCGGTTTCCCAGAGAAACTCCGCCTTGCAGTCATAACTGTCGAACCCTTGATGAAACTTGTAAAGGGGATCTCCAGGTTTGTGGATATGAAAATCCGTAACACAGTGCGTTCCCGGCCAAGCCCCGGTTACGATGGTCGTCCAATTGGGTGGAGTTACGGTGGGAAAGGGAACCAGGCATTGCTCCGCAAAGACACCAGTATCGATCAGCTTTTTGAAATTCGGAAGGATCCCCTCTTTTGAATACTGTAATATAAACGATGGGGATGCGGCATCCATTCCAATGACAACAGCTTTCGTTGGCATCGCAGGCATTCTTGTTTCCTCCTTACATATTCTGGATTCAATTTTTTTAGGGTTGGGGGAAATCAGCCACCTTGGACCCGGCGTATCTCCTTTTCTACTTCTATGCCTTCCTCGAGCGAATAAGTAACAAGACACCCTCGCTCCGCGATGGTTGAGCATTTTTCCAGGACTGGAAGGTCGGCATCATCCAAGTCTACATCGACCTCGATCCGAATTTTGGCTACTTTGGTCCTTTTATAATCATCCTGTCCGGTTTCTGCCGATGCTCGTCCCCACAAAGACTTGATGTTGACTCCCCGAGCCCTAAGGGACGATCCCAGAGTGGAAGCAAAACAATAGAGAGCTGCGGCAGAAAGAAGTTTTCTTGCCGTGCCGGCTCTTTGCTCTTGGGTCATTCCCGTATAGTCAATGGAGATATCGGGTAAGGCTTTGGATCCAAAGGTTAAATAATGGTGGTCATCCCCCTCGCGTTTATATTCTACAATAAATCCTTTCTCCTCGGTCATAGCTATCACCTCCTATTGGGACTCTCTATTTAGAAAAAGAACGCAAGCCAGGGGCAGGTCTATTTTCTTTGCTCGGTCTGGCCCGGATCAAATTATAAAACTGCCCAGTGCGCAAAACAAAAACCCCACTCCTTTTTCATGAAGTAAGGTTTCATAACTCCACACCATTCCTTTTCTCCCCGGTCAGGATGAACGGACGTCTTTATTTCAAGCGCATATTATCAGCATCTCATTCCGAATTCAATTAGATTATGAGGAAACCTTGGTTGACCGCCGGCCTGGGCAGGATGACGCTAATCCTATCCCGGGTCGGACCAGGGTAAACAATTGATATCGCAAAAGAATGCCAAGGGCGAATCGTCACTATGATTCTGAATCTCTGTGGCACATTTTGCGAGGCTGCTTTTGGCCCAAAAAACGAGGATTTAGGGCAAGAAAATACCTTTTATTGGGACATATCCTCCTGAAAGTCAAGGAGTTGGCCGGGGCCGATCCCGACGAAACGCTCTCTCTTGGGCAGGAGAAGTTTTTTTCTTAACGGGGGCCTTTTTGTAGGTGACCCCATTTTGTACCTCCACTTGAATATTGATAATTCTTGATGTAAGGGTAGGCTCCTGCGCTTGCCCGCATAGGGGCTTTTTCCCCTTGATCTTTCAATTATTTTTCTATATGATTTGTTCAGCTTCGGTTAGCAGCAGGTTTTTTTATCGTGGATTGGAGAGGAATTGAAGAACAATAATAGCGATTATTGAAATAAATTGAAAAGGTCATGGGCTTGCTCTGGTGCTAATTTTCCCATTGGCCTTTTCTGAACCCTTTGATGGAGGGTCAAATGAAATGCAGAAGCAGAACCCCTTCTCTGAAGAGAGGTGGGGTTCTGCTTTTTCCATCATTTAATGTTTGGTGATTGCTGTTATTATGCCGCAACGGGTCCGCCCAGCCAGTAGAGGGCAAAGCAGCGAAAGGGCCTTAAGATAATCTTTCTTATGCTCCATCTACTGGCACCGTGTCCTACCGGAAGGCGATAAACGCGCAATCCGCGTTGATGCGAAGCGGACAGCAACAAACTACTGAGAGGAGGAGATGAGCTATGAAAAGGAAAAAGGTTCTGGCAATACCGGGTCTTTTAGCTGTATTTGTCTTCCTGGCGTCATTATGCAGCGCAGGACTGGCTCAAGCAGCAGAGGCCAAGGCAGCGAAAGAGCCGAAGGGAAAACTTACTTATGCACCCGCTACCGGGACCATGTCCTACCGGAAGGCCATAGACCCGCATACCGGGGTTGGGGCGGAACAGACAACCATAAACTGCTTGCTCTTTGATAGCCTTGTAATCAAGGACGAGCAGGGGCGTGAAGTCCCTGCTATGGCTGAATCCTGGACCGTCGCCCCTGATTGGTCCTATGTGGATTTTAACCTGCGCCAGGGCATAAAGTTCCACAACGGAGATCTCTTCACCTCCAAGGACGTCAAGTTCAGTTTTGAGCGAGCGATGCGCCCAGACCTTATGTTTGTCTTTGGTGCCGAAGCCCGACGCCAAATCGACCGTGTTGAAACCCGGGGCGATTATCAGGTCCGGGTCTACCTGAAGCAGCCCTATCCCGCCATTTTTGACCGTTTGTATAACAACTTGATGATGGTGCCGAAGAACTATATTGAGAAGGTGGGAGATGCCGAATTTGCGGCGAAACCCGTAGGTGCAGGGCCTTTTAGGATCGTTGATTTCAAGCAGGACGATTTTGTTAAGGTAAAGGCTGTCCGCAATCATTACCGCAAGACACCCTATGTGGATGAGGTGATTTTTAAAATTGCCGAAGAGCCGACAACAAGGCTGGCTATGCTCAAGACCGGCGAAGCGGACATGATCATCTTGAACGCCCTGCACATCCCTGAGGTG